>DASQLJ010000796.1:0-5341 GCA_035630095.1 Longimicrobium sp. | reverse complement strand
ACGCCCGGTACAACGTGCGGACGCTGCTGGCGCCGCGCATCGTGATCGACTCGCTCACGATGTACCGGCCGCGCATCTGGGTGTTCAAGCTGCCGGGCGACTCGCTCTGGAACTACCAGCAGATCTTCCGCGACACCACGGTGCGCGACACCACCCGGCCGCGCGTGGAGCGCTCCACGGCGCTGGGGTTCGTGCGCTTCGTGAACGGCACGGTGCGCATCGAGACGCCGTTCCGCCCCGACAGCACGCTTCCCGAGCGCGAGCGGCAGCGGATCGTCCGCGGCTTCCTCTCCGACACCGGGACCGTCATCATCCGCCAGGTGCCGCGGGGTTACGTGCGCACGGTGGACGTCAGCCAGCTCCACGGCGTGCTCACGCGGGTGCGCTTCGGGCCGGGGTCGCAGCTGGGGACGACGGCGAAGATCGACACGCTGCGCGGCAACGTGCAGTTCTTCCGCGAGCCGATCGTCATCCGCTTCATGCGGGGGACGTTCTCGCTCCCGGGCGCGGAGATGAGCAGCACCGGCTACACCCCCTACCGCGGGCTGAAGACCGGGTTCGCCGAGTTCGACATCCCCGAGGCGCGGCTGCCGGCGTCGACGATGGCGGTGTCGGGGGTGGTGCGCTTCGACAACTACCCGCGCTGGTTCAACCCCGCGCTGGGGCCGATGTACGACATCGCGCTGCGCGGCGACTCGGTGAGCTTCAAGGACTTCCAGTGGCTGTACCCGAAGTTCCCGGGGAACCTCGCCGGCAAGATGAACCTGCTGATCGAGAACCGCCCCGAGGGGCTGATGATCGACGCCCGCAACGCGCGGCTGCACGCGCCGGGCACGCGCATCAACGGCAACTTCGGCTTCATCCTGGCCGACACCATCCGCTTCGTGGACGTGAACGTGGACGCGCGCCCGATCCGCGTCTCCCTGATCGAGCAGATGCTCCCCGACGGCCTCCCGGTGCGCGGGCTGGTGCTGGGCGGCGCGGAGATCCGCGGCAACAACGCCCCCGCGCGGACCGGCTCGAACGCATCCGCCGACGATGGCGCGGATGACGACATGGACGTCGATGTCGAGGACGAAGCGGAAGCGCCCGCTCCACCGCCCGCGCCCGTCCGCCGCCCCGCCGCGCGTGCTCCCCGCGCCGACACCGTCGTCCGTCGCGCCCCCGCCGCGCCGGTGCAGAGCGACACGGCGACGGCCGCCGCCATCCGCCGCGGGGAGGCCGTGCCGCCGCGCTGATCGGCCGGGCGCGACGCACGCGAGCCCGTCCCCAGCCGGGGGACGGGCTCGCGTCGCTGATCCGGATCGCAAGAGTGGGTGCCGGACCGCAACGAAAGAGCGGGATGCGGGCGTGTCCCTCCGCTGCGCTCCGGGCCGGGCTTCGCGCGCCGTAGGCAACGATACCGCCGTTGCCAACGGCGCCGAGCCGCCGGCGCGCCAGGCCCTCGCCGCGGATCTGGAGGATCGGCGCGGGCGCGCCGGCGTCTCGGCCCTGCGGGCGCGAATCCCTCACGCAAACCTCCGGTCGCGGAATGGAGTTCGCGCGATGCGTATCAGGCCAGGACGGTCAGTAGCCGCTGCCCATCGCGCCGCCCGCAGCCTCGGCGTCGGCCCCCGAGCCGAGCTGCGGGGCCACGTCCGCCGGCGGCTCCGTGCGGCTTCCGCTGCCCACGTACGTGCTCGACGCGGTGGCGTCGCCCTCCGTCAGCAGGCCGCCGCCCACGTAGCCCGAGCGGTCGGCGTCGTTGCCGGAGCCGAGCTGGCCGCCGGCCTCGGCCGGGGGTAGCAGCCCGGCGCCGCTGCCGAACGCGGGGTTGGCGTCGTGGCGAGCGGGGGGGCGCCCATGCGACGGGTCGGTGGGGCTCTCCGCGCAGGCGGAAAGGGCGAGAAGGGCGGCGGGAACGATCAGCTTGCGAATCATCGTGATGGACTCCGCGAAGGTGGGGAATGGTGCGGGCGTCATCTCCAGCGCCCTGCGGAGTCTATCCGGAAGCCGCTGCGACGTCCGCGCTTGTGCCGTGTCCCCGCCGTCTTGTGGAGCGGTTGTGTCGGTGGGCGGAACGAGACCGCCGTCCGCGATCCCACGACTGACGCGCGTTCGGACGCAATGGGATCGGACGTCGATCACCGCCGCCGATCATCTCCCGATTCGAATCCTTTTGGATGATCCACGCTCAGGGGATCGACGGGCCTCCTGCCGGCATGATCGAGCCCGTTACGAGGTCGTGTCTGCCGAGGATGAGCCATCCGGTGCTTGCGGTGTACAGGGAAGGAAGCGAGCTTGCCCGGGCCCATGCACAGGGGTAAATCGTTTCGGGAGCGAGACGTGACCGGCGCGTGGGGCGACGGACGCGTCGTCGCCCGCATCGTTCCGGCGGACGGCGCGCGACCCGGCCCGAGAGAATCAGACGAGATCGTTCAGCGGAGATAGATGAGCACACCTACGTTTCATGCCACCACCATCCTGGCCGTCCGGCGCGACGGAAAGGTGGCGCTGGGGGGCGACGGGCAGGTGACCACGGGCGACATCGTGGCCAAGAGCAGCGCCGTGAAGGTGCGCAAGCTGCGCGAGGGACGGGTGCTGGCGGGGTTCGCCGGCTCCGTGGCCGACGCCTTCACCCTGTTCGAGAAGTTCGAGGAGAAGCTGGAGCGCTACCCGGGCAACCTCTCCCGCGCCGCGGTGGAGCTGGCCAAGGAGTGGCGCAACGACCGGTACCTGCGCCGCCTGGAGGCGCTGCTGGCGGTGGCCGACCACAGCCACACCTACATGCTCTCGGGCAACGGCGACGTGATCGAGCCCGACGACGACATCGTGGCGATCGGCTCGGGTGGCGCGTACGCGCTGGCGGCCGCGCGGGCGCTCAAGGAGCACTCGTCGCTCACCGCCCCCGAGATCGTGCGCAAGGGGCTGGAGATCGCCGGCGACATCTGCATCTACACCAACCGCAACATCACCGTGCTGGAGCTGGACTGAGCCCCGCGGGGCAACCCCACGGGACGCTCGCTTCGAGATACAGGGACGAGAATGGCAACGAACGAAACGGACGTGCAGGCGACGGCGAAGCCCGGCAAGGGCGAGGGCAAGGACGGCGAGGTGCAGCCCTGGCTCGACGAGCTCACCCCGCGCGGCATCGTGGCCGAGCTGGACAAGTACATCGTGGGGCAGAACGCGGCCAAGAAGGCGGTGGCCATCGCCCTGCGCAACCGGTGGCGGCGCCAGCGCGTGGACGAGGAGCTGCGCGACGAGATCGTCCCCAACAACATCATCATGATCGGCCCCACCGGCGTGGGGAAGACGGAGATCGCGCGGCGGCTGGCCAAGCTCGCCGGCGCCCCGTTCGTGAAGGTGGAGGCCAGCAAGTTCACCGAGGTGGGCTACGTGGGCCGCGACGTGGAGTCGATGGTCCGCGACCTGGTGGAGATGGCCGTGAACATGGTGCGCACCGACCGCGAGGACGAGGTGCAGGAGCTGGCCGAGCAGCGCGTGGAGGAGCGCCTGCTGGACCTGCTGATCCCGCCCGTGGACGCGGGCGCGCCGCCCCCCAAGCCCGCGCAGGCCGACGCCGGCGAGGCGCCGCGCGTGTTCGTGGCGGGCCCGGCCGGCTCGGTGGAGAAGAAGGAAGACGCCGAGCACCGCGAGCGCCGCGAGCGCACCCGCGAGAAGTTCCGCGCGCTCCTGGCCGACGGGAAGCTGGAGGACCGCGAGGTGGAGGTCGAGATCAGCCAGAGCATGCCCATCGAGAACATGATGATCCCGATGGGCGGGATGGACGGCGGGATGGACGGCAACCTGATGGACATGCTGCAGGACGTCCTCCCCAAGCGCACCAAGCGCCGCACCGTCACCGTGGCCGAGGCGCGCCGCATCCTGCTGCAGGACGAGCTCGACAAGCTCGTGAACATGGACGAGGTGGTGAACGAGGCGCTCGACCGCGTGGAGGAGATGGGGATCATCTTCCTGGACGAGATCGACAAGATCGCGGGCGACCACGGCGGGATGGGCCCCGACGTGAGCCGCGAGGGCGTCCAGCGCGACCTGCTGCCGGTGGTGGAGGGCTCCACCGTGCAGACCAAGTACGGGATCGTGCGCACCGACCACGTGCTGTTCATCGCGGCGGGCGCGTTCCACGTGAGCAAGCCCAGCGACCTGATCCCCGAGTTGCAGGGCCGCTTCCCGATCCGCGTGGAGCTGAAGACGCTCACCGAGGCCGACTTCGTGCGCATCCTCACCGAGCCCAAGAACGCGCTGCTCACGCAGTACAAGGCCCTGGTCGCGGCCGAGGGCGCCTCGCTCGAGTTCACTCCCGAGGGCGTGGACGAGATCGCGCGCATCGCCGCGCAGGTGAACGAGCGCATGGAGAACATCGGCGCCCGCCGCCTGCACACGGTGCTGACGACGCTGCTGGAGGACATCCTCTTCGACCTCCCCGAGCTGGAGGAGAAGGAGATCCGCATCGACGCCGACAACGTGCGCAACCGCCTCAAGGCGATCGTGGAGGACGAGGACCTGCGCAGGTACATCCTCTGATCCCGTGACGCACGTGGAAAAACGAACGAGCCGGCGCCTTCCAGCGCCGGCTCGGTCGTTTCGTGCTCGCTCTCGTCGTCAGCGCCGGTTCATCCAGCGGGAAGGACGCTGTCGCCAGTGGGTGCACGCGAGGACGATGATTTCATCGTCCGAGAACGTGTAGATCAGGCTGTAGGGAAAGCGCCGTAGCAACGCACGGTGCATTTTCCGGTGCACGGCAGGGTACTGGTCGGGATTGCGCTCCACGGAGGCGACGGCCACGTCGAATGCGCGAAGAAACTCCGCGCTCAGACCAGGTCCGCGCTGCTCGTACCACTCAGCCGCTGCGTGGACTTCTTTCAGTGCTGCCGGGCGGAAAACCAGCTGTCGGCTCACGCCCCAAATCGCTCACGGAGCTGCGCCCGAGCTTGCTCCCACGGGATCGCGGAGGAAGGATCGGCCTGGTGCTCCGCCAGCCGGAGCTCCAGCTCTTCTATCTCGGCTTCGGTCAGCCCGAGCGATCCACTGCGCGGCGGGATGCTGTCCCAGAGATCCTGCGCGAGCTGGATGCGCTCGGCTTCGCTCAGCTTCAGCAAATCGGAAAGAGATGAAGTACTCATGAACGAAAGGTACTCTTATGCATCCGGGCCATCAACTCCCGTGCGTCGTTGTCTCAAGTGATTACAAGTCTGGCGATGTGACACGAACGAGAGTCTTGACCTCCCGGAGAGGCGGTGCTAGTGTATTGACACAGTGTCAACCCATTAGCATACAGGAGGGGGGATGTCCCCGAGCGGAGCGATGAACCTGGGGCGGCGCGAGCGGCAGATCATGG
>DASQLJ010000795.1:0-5451 GCA_035630095.1 Longimicrobium sp. | reverse complement strand
GCATCGAGCGGGTGGCCGGGGCGCGCAGCATCCCCCTGGGCCGGCCGATCTCCAACACCCGCGTCTACGTGCTGGCGGACGGGGAGCCGGTGCCCACGGGCGTGGCGGGCGAGCTGCACATCGGCGGGGCGGGGGTGGCGCACGGGTACCTGAACCGGCCGGGGCTGACGGCGGAGCGCTTCGTCCCCGACCCCTTCTCCGCACAGCCCGGGGCGCGGCTGTACAGGACGGGGGATAGGACCCGCTGGCTGGCGGATGGGACGGTGGAGTACCTCGGCCGCACCGACCAGCAGGTGAAGGTGCGCGGCTTCCGCATCGAGCCGGGCGAGGTGGAGGCGCGCCTCGCCGAGCACCCGTCCGTGCGCGAGGCCGCGGTGCTGGCGCGCGAGGACGTGCCCGGCGAGAAGCGGCTGGTCGCCTACTACGTGGGTGAGGAGATCGACGGGCCGGCGCTGCGTGCCCATCTCTCCGAGCGCCTCCCGGAGTACATGCTCCCCTCCGCCTTCGTGCGGCTGGACGCGCTCCCGCTCACGCCGAACGGCAAGCTGGACCGCCGCGCCCTCCCCGCGCCCGACGCGTCGCTGTACCTGGCGCGCGGCTACGAGCCGCCGGCGGGGGAGATGGAGGCGGCGCTCGCCGAGCTCTGGTCCGACGTCCTCGGCATCGAGCAGGTGGGGCGCCACGACGACTTCTTCGACCTGGGCGGGCATTCGCTCCTCGCCGTGCGGCTGATCTCGCGCGTGCGGCAGGTGCTGGGGGTGGAGGTGGCGCTGGGCGACCTCTTCGTCCACCCCGTGCTGGCCGACTTCGCGAAGGCGCTGGAGCACGCGGCGCGCGCGGAGCTCCCGGCGATCGAGCCGGCGGACCGCGCCGGGCCGCTGGCGCTCTCCTTCGCGCAGCAGCGGCTGTGGTTCCTGGAGCGCCTCGGCGGGCTGGGGAGCACCTACCACGTCCCCAGCCGCCTGCGGCTGCAGGGCGCGCTCGACCGCGACGCGCTGGGCCGCGCGCTGGACCGCATCGTCGCGCGGCACGAGGCGCTGCGCACCGTCTTCCACGTGGGCGAGGGCGAGCCGGAGCAGGTGATCGCGCCGGTGGAGGAGAGCCGCTTCCTCCTGCAGGAGCACGACCTGGCGGGGTTGGATGACGCGGACGCGGAGCTCGGCCGGCTGGTGGCCGAGGAGGCCGGGACGCTCTTCGACCTGGCGCGCGGGCCGCTGATCCGCGGGCGGCTGATCCGCCTGGCCCAGGACGACCACGTGCTGCTGGTGACCATGCACCACGTCGTCTCCGACGCGTGGTCGATGGGCGTGCTGGTGCGCGAGATGAGCGCGCTCTACGCCGCCTTCCGCCGCGGCGAGGGCGACCCGCTCCCCGCGCTCCCCGTGCAGTACGCCGACTACGCCGCGTGGCAGCGGCGCTGGGTGTCGGGCGACGTCCTGCAGGGCCAGGCCGACTACTGGACGGAGACGCTGGCCGGCGCGCCGGAGCTGCTGGAGCTGCCGGCGGACCGCCCGCGGCCCACGCACCAGGACCACGCCGGCGCCCGTGTCGCGCTGGAGCTGGACGAGGCGCTGACGGCGGGGCTGAAGGCGCTCGGCCGCAGGCATGGGACCACGCTGTACATGACGCTGCTGGCCGGCTGGGCCGCCGTCCTCGGCCGCCTGTCGGGCCAGGAGGACGTGGTGATCGGCACGCCCAGCGCCAACCGTGGGCGGGCCGAGATCGAGGGGCTGATCGGCTTCTTCATCAACACCTTCGCGCTCCGGCTGGACCTGTCCGGCTCACCCACGCCGGCGGAGCTGCTGGGGCGGGTGAAGGCGCGCGCGCTGGGGGCGCAGCAGAACCCCGACATCCCCTTCGAGCAGGTGGTGGAGCGCGTCCAGCCCGGGCGCAGCCTGTCGCACACGCCGCTCTTCCAGGTGCTGTTCACCTGGCAGAACGCGCCGCTGGGGCGCCTGGAGCTGCCGGGCCTCACCCTGGGCGCCGTGCAGGGCGAGGCGCAGGGCGCGGCCAAGTTCGACCTCGCGCTCTCCATGGGCGAGTCCGCCGGGCGGATCACGGGGAGCGTGACCTACGCGACCGCGCTCTTCGACCGTGAGACGGTGGAGCGCTACGGCGGCTACCTGCGCCGGGTGCTGGAGGCGTTCGTCTCCGAAGAGAATGAGCCGCTGGCGGCGCTGGAGCTGATGTCGGGCGAGGAGCGCCGGCAGGTGGTGGAGGGGTGGAACGACGTCGGCCCCGGCCACCCGGCCGACGCCTGCATCCACGAGCTGTTCGAGGCGCAGGTGGCGCGCACCCCGGAGGCGTCGGCGGTGGTGTTCGACGGCCGCCACCTCGCCTACGGCGAGCTGAACCGGCGCGCCAACCGGCTCGCCCACCAGCTCCGCGAGTTCGGCGTGGGCCCCGAGACGCGGGTGGCGCTCTGCCTGGACCGCGGCCCGGAGATGATGATCGGCCTCCTCGGCGTGCTGAAGGCCGGCGGCGCGTACGTGCCGATGGACCCCGCGTACCCGCTGGACCGGCTCACCTACATGCTGGAGGACAGCAAGCCGCTGGTGATGCTGACGCAGACGTCGCTGGCGGGGCTCTTCACCGACACCGACCTGCGCGTGGTGAACCTGCAGGTCGGCGTGGCCACCTGGCTCCATCGCCCCGACACCGACACGGGGCGCGAGGGGATCGGGCTGCGGACGGATCATCCCGCGTACGTGATCTACACCTCGGGGTCCACGGGGCAGCCGAAGGGGGTGGTGGTGGAGCACCGCCAGCTCGCGGCCTACACGCGCGCCGTGGCCGAGCGGCTGGGGGTGGAGCCGGGGATGCGGCACGCGCTGGTCTCCACGCCCGCGGCCGACCTGGGCAACACCGTGATCTTCCCGGCGCTGTGCACCGGGGGGACGCTGCACGTCCTTCCGCACGACACCGCCACCTCGCCCGACCGCTTCTCCGCCTACATGGCCGAGAACGAGGTCGACGTGCTGAAGATCGTCCCCTCGCACCTGGCGGCGCTGCTGGCGGGCAGCGCGGGCGCGGCCGGGCTCCCGCGGCGCCGCCTGGTGCTGGGCGGCGAGGCGTCGCAGCGGGCGTGGGTGCGCGACCTGGCGCAGCGCGCGCCGGGGATGGAGGTGGTGATCCACTACGGCCCCACCGAGACCACGGTGGGCGTCCTCACCAACCTCGCCGGTGACGACGAGCCGGCGCTCGGGACCGTCCCGCTCGGCCGGCCGCTGGGCGGGTCGCGCGTGTACGTGCTCGACCGCGACGGGCGCGTGGTGCCCCCCGGCGCCCCGGGCGAGCTGCACGTGGGCGGCGCGCAGGTGGCGCGCGGCTACCTGAACCGCCCCGGCCTGACGGCGGAGCGCTTCGTCCCCGATCCCTTCTCCGCCGAGCCCGGCGCGCGGCTCTACCGCACCGGCGACCGCGCGCGCTGGCGGCCGGACGGGCGAATCGAGTTCCTGGGGCGCACCGACTTCCAGGTGAAGATCCGCGGCTACCGCGTGGAGCTGGGCGAGATCGAGTCGGCCCTGGCCGAGCACGCGGGCGTGCGCGAGGCCGTGGTGTCGGCGCGCGAGGACGTGCCCGGCGACCTGCGGCTGGTGGCGTACTACCTGGCGGACGGGCAGATCGACGCGCAGGCGCTGCGCACGCACCTGGCCGAGCGGCTGCCGGACCACATGCTCCCCTCCGCCTACGTGCGGATGGAGCGGCTTCCGCTCACCCCCAACGGCAAGGTGGACCGACGGGCGCTCCCCGAGCCCGACGGCGCCGCGTACGCGACCTCGGGGCACGAGGCGCCCGTCGGCGAGACCGAGGAGGCGCTGGCCGAGATCTGGTCGGACCTGCTGGGGATCGAGGCGGTGGGCCGCTGGGACAACTTCTTCGAACTGGGCGGCCACTCCCTCCTCGCGGTGCAGATCATCTCCCGCGTGGGGCAGGTGCTGGGGATGGACATGGTGCTGGGCGACGTCTTCGAGCGCCCGGTGCTGGCCGACTTCGCCCGCTCGCTGCAGAGCGCGGCGCACGCGGCGCTCCCGCCGATCGAGCCGGTGGCGCGCGGCGAGGCCCTCCCGCTCTCCTTCGGCCAGCAGCGGCTGTGGTTCCTGGAGCAGCTCGGGGGGATGGGGAGCACCTTCCACCTCCAGCGCCGGCTGCGGCTGGAGGGCGACCTGGACCGCGCCGCGCTGGTGCGCGCGCTGGAGCGGATCGTCGCCCGCCACGAGGTGCTGCGCACCACCTTCACCGTGGTGGAGAGCGAGCCGTGGCAGCGCGTGGCGCCGGCCGACGGCGCCGGCGTGCACCTGCTCGACCACGACCTGAGCCGCCGCGCCGCCGCCGAGACCGAGCTGGCGCGGATGATGGCCGACGACGCGGAGGCCGGTTTCGACCTGGAGCACGGCCCGCTCTTCCGCGCGCAGCTCATCCGCCTGGCGCCGCACGACCACATGCTGCTGGTCACCATGCACCACATCGTCTCCGACGGGTGGTCCACGGGCGTGTTCTTCCGCGAGCTGAGCGTGCTGTACGGCGCCTTCCGCCGCGGCGAGGCCGATCCGCTCCCGCCGCTCGGCATCCAGTACGCCGACTACGCGGCGTGGCAGCGGCGCTGGGTCACCGGCGACGTGCTGCGCCAGCAGGCCGAGTACTGGACGGAGACGCTGGCCGGCGTCCCCGAGCTGCTGGAGCTGCCGGCCGACCGGCCGCGCCCCCTGCACCAGGACCACGACGGCGGCGGCATCGCCATCCAGCTCGACGAGGCGCTCTCCGCCGGGCTCAAGGGGCTCTCCCGGCGCAACGGGACCACGCTGTTCATGACGCTGCTGGCCGGCTGGTCGGTGGTGCTCAGCCGTCTCTCCGGGCAGACGGACCTGGTGATCGGCACGCCCACGGCCGACCGTGGGCGCAGCGAGGTGGAGGGGCTGATCGGCTTCTTCGTCAACACGCTGGCGCTGCGGCTGGACCTCTCCGGCTCGCCCTCCGTCGTCGAATTGCTGAACCGGGTGAAGGCGCGGGCGCTGGGCGCGCAGCAGCACCAGGACATCCCCTTCGAGCAGGTGGTGGACCTGGTGCAGCCGGCGCGCAGCCTGGCGCACAGCCCGCTCTTCCAGGTGATGTTCGCGTGGCAGAACACTCCCGGCGGGCGCCCGGAGCTGCCGGGGCTGAAGATGGGCTCGGTGGGCGCCGGCACCTACACCACCGCCGAGTTCGACCTGATCCTCTCGCTGCAGGAGGCCGGCGGCCGCATCCGCGGCGGGGCCGAGTTCGCCACGGCGCTGTACGACCGGGAGACGGTGGAGCGGCACTTCGGCTACCTGCGGCAGGTGCTGGAGGGGATGGTGGCCGACGAGCACGGCGCCGTGCAGCGGCTGGCGCTCCTCCCGGCCGCGGAGCGCGCGCAGGTGGTGGAGGGGTGGAACGACACCGCCGCCGAATACCCGGGCGACCCATGCGTGC
>DASQLJ010000794.1:0-12181 GCA_035630095.1 Longimicrobium sp. | reverse complement strand
AAGCGATGGATCCCGCCCAGCACCGCCAGCCACGTCTCCTGCACCACCTCCTCCGCGCGCGCCCGGCTCCCCACGTAGATCGTCGCGGTCCGCAGCATCGCCGAGTACCAGCGGTCGAGCACCAGCTCGAACGCCGCCTCGTCGCGCTCCCGAAGCGCCTGCACGAGGCGCTGCTCCTCGCGCGCCGCATGGAACGAGCGGTCCCCGGCATCCGCGCGAGGCGCGGGTGCTTCATGGGGAACCGGTGCCGAAACCGGGCCCTGCGGAGCCATGACGCGTGTTTCCCTCCGGGCGCCGGGGCGCCGGGTTGCGGGGATCTGCCGCCTGCGTGGAGTGCCCCGGGTCCTACCCCCGCCGCGCCGGAAGGCTCCCCCGCGAGGCTGTAACGGACCGGCCGCCCGCGAGACTGCATGGCAGGGCAAGGGTGGACCTTGCCGCCGCCTCGGCCGGCCGCCGGCGCCCCGGGCGCACGCCGGTGCCGGGGTCGATGGATACCCCCGCGCCGGCGCTTCGCGCAACCCATGCGCCGGCGCGTGGAGGCGGCGCGTACCGTTCCCGCAAGGCTCCATGCGCTCGATTCTCGCCGTCTCGGACCTGGCTCCCGCCTCGGACGGGGCCCTCTCGGCCGCAGCCGGCCTCGCCGCCCGCACCGGTGCGGAGCTCCACGTGGTCCACGCGATGGGGATCGTGGGGATGCCGCTGCGGGAGGCCCTCCGGACGGACGTGGGCAGACGCATCGAGGACGCTGAATCCGCGCTCGCGCAACAGCTTCGGCGCGCCGTCCCCGGCGGGCTGGTGCTCGCGGGCCGCGCGATCGATTTCCACGGCGTGCGGGATACCGTGCCGTGCCGTGCGCGCGAGACCGAAGCGGACCTCGTCGTGTTCGGCGCGGCGGATCCGCGCACGCCGGAAGGGACCCGACACCTTCACCCGCTCCATGAGATCGCCGGGGTGGCCGCCGTGCCCTGCCTGCTCGTCCGCGACTCGCTCGTCCACCCGCCCGTCCGCGTGCTGCTGCCGCTGTCCGCGGCCGAGATCGGGGAGGGCGTGCTCGCCGGTGCGTGCGACTGGCTGGCCTCGCTCGACCCGCCGGTCCCGACGGAGCTGCACGTTCTCCATGTCGCGAGCGGAGCGCGCGAGTGGCGGGACGCCGCTCCCGATCTCGACCGTGAAGTCCGCTGGGCGCGAGATCAGCGCCGGTGGAGCGAACGGCTGCGGATCCGGCGCACCATCCGCCGGAACGCGGTCGCGCACGTGGAAATCCTCCGCGTCGCGGCCGCGGAGGCGCCGGATCTCGTGCTGCTGGGACCGGGGTGCGGAGCCGCGAACTCGCCCGAGCTCCCGGAAGACGCCCGTGCGGTCCTCCTGCGGTGCCTCCCGTGCTCGGTGCTGGTGCTCCCCCGCACGCACCCACGGCGTGCGGACGAGGACGAAGCCGGCGCTCCGGCCTCACCCACCGACCCGGAGACCCCGGCGCGGGAGGCGCCGGAGCAGGCCGAACGGATGGAGCTCGCCGCCGCCGGAGACTGACTGCGCCTCGGACCGGGCGGGACCGTCGCCGAGCGGGTGCACCGTGCGGACCGGAGGCCCGCCTCGCATGGCACGTTTTCGACGACTGTAACGAATCCGCTTACCGCGAGACTGCTGGATAGAGCGTCGCTGGCCCCCAGCCCTGGAGCCGGCGGCGTTTCTCCGCCCGCGCCGGAGGGTCGGCGGGTGGAGCCGGCGGATGAAGGGCACCCGAACCAGGAGGCCGGAGATGATCGCGGAGGTGAGGGATCGGCTGGGCAGCGAGCTGGAGCGGCTGTCGCGGCGGGTTACGGACGGCCTCGAGGCCGAGCTCGGCGGCGCCACCGCGGTGTGCGCCGCCCCGGGGGAGCGGCGGGAGGTCCAGGAGAGGATCCGGCGCCTCGGCCAGCTGGTGGCCGGGCTGGCGGGGCTGGAGCGTGGCGCGCTCCCCGTCGACCGGGTGGGCTACGGCTCGACCGTCGTCCTCCAGGACCTCGACGATCGGCGGCGCGTCTCGTACACGCTGGTCACGGGGGAGGTGATCGACCTCGACGAGGACCAGGTGAGCCTCGCATCGCCCGTCGGCCAGGCGCTCCTGGGCCGCGAGGTCGGCGACCGCGTCTTCGTGGAAACGCCCGCGGGAACGCTGCGCTACCGGATCGTTTCCGTGACGACGCTCCCGCAGATGCTCGGTCTGATGCCGGCGTGCGCCTGACGCGCGCGACGCCCGCGTGAAGCTCCGTTTACGTTCCGCGGACGACCAAGGCAGGGTGACGCGGGCGCACCTCGCGAGGCCTTCGCGCCCAAGTCTAATACCAGATCCGCATGAATCGTTGCGGCAACAGGATCTTGTGAAGTGTCACACAGGGGCACAGAGACACAGAGAAAAACCCGCAGTTCTTTGTGTCTCTGTGTGAGAAAGCAGTTCAGCCGGATCTGGTATAAGTCTGGCGGCCCCGTCAAAGCGCGGAGCTTGGTTCTCGGCGTGCCCGCGCGCACTTTGGCAATGGTCAACCATTGTCGGCTCAGCATCAAAGCTGTGCAAGGAAAGGAAATCCCATGCTCTCGCAGAATGTGCTCGCCACCAGCCCCGGCCCCACCTACGACGGTTCGGGCCGAATCACCAATCTTCGGCCGCTGATCATCAACACCCTGAACGACACCATACCGTCGCAGGGGCTCACCTCCGGCGTGCGCTGGCTGTTCATCCCCAAAGGGAGCTACACCTGGAACACCCCGCTCACCGAGAGCGACCTCCCCAGCGGCACCACGTCGCTGCGATTCTACTCGGATGGAGCGACCCTCTACGACACCCGCGCCGCGAATTCAGGCTACCGCTTCTGGTTCCAGTTCGTGCTCGATGCCACGGTTCGCCCGGTCCTGCAGGTGCGCTTCGAAGGAAAGTTCACCTTCGACGGGTCCACCGGCGCCACTCCGAGCCCGGCACCCGCCGACTCGAGAGCGGTGATCCTGTATTCCGGGTGGGGAGCCGAGGACAACCAGCGCGCCCGCGGTTTCCATGTCGGCCCCGACGTCACCTTCCAGCACCTCACCTATGAAGCGACGAGCACCAACCCGCCCGGCTCCACGCTGGTCGATCACGCGCTCCGCGTCGAACAGGCCGCCGACGTACGCATCCACTGCCAGAGCAGCAACGTGAAGGGGTGGACGGTGTGGCTCGAGGTGGTGGACGACTTCCTGGTGTCGGATTGCGTTCTGAGGGGGAACAGCTGGGGAGCCATCGAGCTGCGCCGGTCGTGCCGCAACGGGGTCGTCGCGAACAACCGGGTTTACGGGTGCGAGGGACGCTTCGGAGCGGGGATCGACCTGATCGGGCTTTCCACGCAGTCCGGCTCCACGCTGGTCGCCAACGAGCGCATCTCGGTGATGGGAAACTACTTCCAGTGCCGCAGCCTGTACGGCGCGGGGCTCCGCATCAAAGGCGCGCGCCACGTCGACGTGATCGGCAACACGGTGGAGATCTATGGGGCCGCCGGGCCGCAGACGAGGGCCGGGATCGTGATCGCCACCAAGCAGGAGACGGAAGGGACGGACCGCCCCGGCGGGGCATGCGCCGACGTCCGCGTCCAGGCCAACCGGGTGGTGACCACCGTCACCCCGACCGGCGGCGACCTGATCGGCGGCATCCTGGGCCTGAACCCACCCGCAATCACCGGCGGGCCCTACGTGGCGGCGAACCTCGCCATCGTCGACAACGAGTTGGTCGAAGACGGCGGCCAGTTCAACTACTTCGGCATCCGCTACGGCGGCGCGCCCACCGGCGCCTCGGCGGAGCAGCAGACGAACGGGCTGGTGATCCGCGACAACTTCGGCAGTGCGACGTGCGCGGGCGTCAACGGCGACTCCCAGTACGGCGGGATCGTGGTGAGAGCCAACCGCGATACGGGCTCCACCTCCATCCGGGACCTGGAGATCCAGGGGAACTCGCTGGTGTCGGCCCACGCGGTGCAGCACTCGCACGGCATCCGGGTGTACGGCCGCGTCCAGGGCGGGAGCCTGGCCCGGAACTCCGTCTCGGGCTACCACTACGGAATCGCGCGCGACCTGGCCTACACGGTGTTCGACGAATACGCGAACTCGGAGTTGGGCTGCGTGGAGCCGTTTCCCGCCGACCAGCGGCCATCCTACCCGCAGGCATTCGGCACGGCCGGGAAGCCGGGGACGTCGACCGTGGGCTTCAAGCGCGTGTCGGCGGGCACCCTCTTCCGGGAGACCGGGACGGCGAAGGTAAAGGGATGGTACGCCCGCACGAAGGGCCAGTTCAGCACGCAGACCGCCACCGTCACCGCGACGGCGGCGAACAAGCTCTCGGTGACGGTGAGCGGCGTGGCGGACTTCCAGGTGGGGGACCGCGTCACCGTGGGGAGCCAGGGAGAGCGTGTCCTCTCGCGCGTGGACGCGGCGACCAGCACGCTCCACTTCTTCCAGGCGCTCGGCAGCGCGATCAGCAGCGGCGCGGTGAGCCACGTGGCGCCCGACCTGGTGGCGATCGGCGAGGGAGCCGGCGGCACCACGGCGGAGCGCCCGACGTCCAGCCTGGGCGGCAACGACGTCGGCTTCGTGTACTTCGACAGCACCCTCGGGAAGCCGATCTTCTGGAACGGATCCGGCTGGAGGGACGCGACGGGTGCGGCGGTGTGATCCTTCGATTCCGACAGACGGGGCCGCCGGTCGAACCTCGCCCCGTCCCCGCCCATTCGTACTCCGTGCCCTTGATGGCCGCTGTTCCTACACGTTGAAGCGGAAGACCATGGTGTCGCCGTCCCGCCAACTCCCGCAGGGGTGCCCTCGCCGAGCGACGGTTTCCTGGAACCCGGGGATGAACGGGCTCGCCCCTGCGGGTGCGCATCCAGCCTGTTGGGCCGATACAAGGACGACGTCCCTGGGCGTGTCATGGTTCGACGGTCTTCAAGCGGATTCGGTACCGGTCAGCCTGCCCGGGGAGGGTCGGGAGCCGCGCGCGTCCGCCCGGCCGCCAGCGACTCGCGCAGGCGCTCCGCGAGCACCTGCACGTTCGGCTCGGAGGCCAGGGTCACGTGGCTGCCGCGGACCCAGTGTACCTCGACGGTGCCGTCGACCGCGTTACTCCGACAGGGCGTCGATGCAGCGTGCTTGCACGGTTCCTCGCCCGCGCGTACCCTGTCCGGCAAACGTTTGGCTCGCCGCCGCCCCGCCCCGCCCCGCCGGAGGAGACGATGTTCCCGCGACCGCTACCGCTCGTCATTCTTTCCGTGCTGCTCTGCGCCTGCGTGCCCACCGGGCCCGTTCAGCAGCCGGTGCGGCAGCCCGCGCCGGGGCCCGGCGTCGTCGAGCGTACGCTGCGGGCGGCCGCGGGGGGCGCGGAGATCCCCGCGGACCTGGTGGTGAGGTACAGCGACATGCACGGGATGCACGGCGGCACCACGATCTCGCTGACGGCGCACGGCACCGTGCAGTCGAGAACCGTCGATCCCCGCACCGGCTCTTCGGAGCGGCGGGGAACGATCCCCCCCGACTCGGTACGTGCCGTGATCCAGCTGCTGGTGGAGCTTGCCGCCTGGGAGCAGCGCACCCCGCCCAGGCCGCCCGTGCCGGACGAAAGCGCCGCGGGGCTCACCATCCGGGCGGGGGGCGAGGAGGTGCGCATCTGGGAGTGGTACAACGACATGGCCACCAACGCGCGGCTGGTCCGCGTGCTCGGCAGGCTGCGCTCCTTCGCGACGGACGATTCCCATGCGCCGCCGCGGCCGCCGCCGGGTTGAGGGTGCCGCTTACCGGCGGCAAACCTCCTACCCGGGGTCCGCGAGCGGCCGCACGTTGTCGCGCGAGTTCCGGTCGATGTAGTAGTTGTAGGGATCGATGCCGGCGTGCGTCGGCCGTCGGTCGGTCACGAAGCGCAGGACCTGCGCGCCCGGGCGGATCGGCCGGCGCTCCATGACGATCACGTGCTTCGCGTCGAAGCCGTCGCTGCCCGGCTCCGCGGTGAAGAGGCCCACCTCGATGCGCTCGGCGAGCGTCGTCTCAGTCTCCCCGCCGCGCCGGTCTACGGCGTACTTCTTCGCCTCCACGGGCACCGTGACGTCCCACCTTCCGTCGGCGCGCCGGACGGCGGTCGGCTCGGCGACCCTCAGGTCGTAGAGGACGACGCGCTCGAAGAGGTCGGTGATCAGCTTCTGCTCCTCGTCCGTCCGGGCCTCCGCGCGCAGGGCCCGGACGAGGTCGATGGAGCGGGGGTACGGCGCGCCCCTGAACCGGTAGCGCTGCAGGAGCGTCCTCAGCGCCCGGTTGACCCTGTCCTCGCCCATGCGCTCCTGCAGCAGGTACATGGCGAGCGCGCCCTTCTGGTAGGTGAGATAGTTCTGGGCTTCGACACGGACGAGGGGCGGCTCGCCCGCGGGTCCGTATCCGGCGCGGCCGGCGAGGTAGCGGTCGAGCAGGTACTGCAGGGCGCGGCGGTTCTCGTCCTCGCCCCGGAGCCTCGCCAGCATCATCACCGCGGAGTAGTTGGCGAGCGTCTCGACCAGCAGGAGCGAGCCCTCCATGTCCGCCGGGGTCACCTGGTGTCCCCAGTACTGGTGCGCCAGCTCGTGCGCGGTCGTCGCCGTGACGTGGTCGATGGTCGTCGGCTCCCGGAAGTCGGCGATGAACCCGTACGTCTCCGAATAGGCGATGGTGCCGGCGAAGGCCTGCGCGTTGTTGGTGTACCCCGGGTATTCGAGGATCCGCACGTGGTCGAACGGGTACGGGCCGAAGCTCGCCTGGTAGTAGTCGAGCGACGCCGCCAGCGCGTCGAGCATCCGGTCCACGTTCCACGCGTGCGCCGGGTGGTGATAGACGGCCAGGTCGACACCGGCGTGCCGGCGATGCTTCTCCGCGTAGCGGGCCGACTGGACCGAGAAGGCCTCGCGGATCGGCGCCTCCGACACGAAGCGGGCGATGCGCCGGCCGCCGCGTATCGCGTCCGAAACTCGACGGCCGGGCGCGATCGGCGTCTGGTCCGCCGTGGTGGACAGGGTGATGTCCGCCGTCGTCCATCCACCCAGGTCGGCGGCCTTCGCGGTCGCGGAGAGGTCCTCCAGCTTCGCCCTCCCCGTGCGTTCGGGGAGGCCATGGACGCTGCGCGCCGTGGCATCCATCAGCGTGCCCTCGTAGCTCATCCCGATGGCGGGCGTGAGCTCGTCCCTGGCGAGGAAGGTGCCGTTCTCGACCAGCCTGGTGTTCGGAGCGCCGTTGCGGAAGCCGCGGTGCCAGCGCCGCGTCTCGAAGGTCATGACGCGCTCCTCGCCCGGCCGCATCGGCGAGTCCAGGCGATAGACGCGGTAGTCGAACTCGCCGTCGTCCACCATCAGCCGCGCGCCGGCGATCGCCGCGCCCGTCAGCTCGAGGCCATCGTCGAGCAGCCGGACGTGGACGTCGGTGATCGCCCGCGGCGTCAGGTTGCGGAGCAGGTAGCGCCCCCGGGTCACTGCCCGCCGCTCCCCGGGATACAGGTCGATGGCCACCGTCATGCTCGCGACCGTCGGCTGCGGCAGGTCGAAGTACCTCCAGTACTTCTTCTCGAACGCCGCCTGGTGCGCCAGGCCGGCCAGTGGGGAGCGGTACCCGTTCAGGACGTTGATGTTGTAGTACGCGTACGCGCCGGTGCCGGCGAAGACCGCCAGGGCCGCGCCCGCGACCCACCCCGCCGCCCCCGTCAGGCGCCGCCGGGCGGCGGCGAGCCGCGGCCGCAGTCGGAGCTCGGTGCCGCGCCGCCAGAGGAGGTGCGCGGCCACGAGCAGCAGGACGGCGAACGCGCCCCAGTAGACGCGAACCGTCCACGCACCCCACCAGAACCAGCCGGCGCCGTTCATGTCGCTCAGCGGCATGCCGGGTGCCGTGCCGTAGTTCAGCAGGTTGTGGTCGATGGCCTGGTTGATCTGCCGCCAGACCAGGAAGACCACCATCACCGCCCAGCCGACGGTCTTGTGGGGGCTGAGCGCCTGGACGAAGATCGCCAGCGCCGCCAGGAGCAGCACGTCCCAGGTCGCCGGCAGCACGTACCAGAGCAGGTCCTTGCCGAGCTCCACCTGCGTGAAGCCGGCGAAGAGCTGGAATCCGACGGCCGCGGCGACGTTGGCCAGCAGCATCGCCACCAGCACGACGGCCATCGCCAGCGTCTTCGGCACCACGTACGCCCAGCTCGGAAGCGGGGTGGCGTCGACGATCTCGTGGACTCTCCGGTCGCGCTCGCGCCATACCAGCTCGCCCGCGTAGAAGATGGCGATGACCAGCAGGATCATCGCGAAGGCATCCGTGATGTCCGGGATCAGCGTCAGCGTCGTCGGGTAGTTCGGCCTGCCGGCGGCGTCCCGCGTGAGCAGGACGTAGGAGGTGGTGAACAGCCCCCACGCCATCACGACCACGAAGGCCGGGCTCAGGACCACCTGCCTGGCCTCGAACCGGGTGCGCATCCAGAGCAGGGCGCGCAGCGCCCGGACGCCGTGCTCGGGAGCGGGGAGGGCGACCGCCTCCACGGCGCGGCCTGCCAGCGCGTCTGCCGCGGGAGACGACTCCACGAGCTTCATCCGCTTTCGCTCGCGCCTCGACATCCCCTGGTCGGCGAAGCGGTAGGCGGCGCAGGCGAGCGCCAGGCAGAGGACGGCGATGCCGGTCCAGAGGAGCCGGTTGTAGAGCAGGCCCCCGGTGAGCTCGGGGAGCATCACGTTCCGTTCGGCCACCGTCCAGTAGCGCACCGCGACCTTGAGGGCGCGCCCGGCGAACGGCTCGGCGACCGCGACGGCCGTCTGCCCCACGAACCCGGTCTGCAGGACGAAGAAGCCGGCGACGAAGCCGACCACGCCGAGGTACGCCGCCATCATCGAGCGCGTGAGCGTCGCGAGCGCGAAGAGGATGGCGCCGTGGATGAACAGGTTCGGCAGCGCGACCAGGAAGTAGCCGTAGAGATGGTCGGCGAG
Source organism: Longimicrobium sp. (assembly GCA_035630095.1). GTDB lineage: Bacteria > Gemmatimonadota > Gemmatimonadetes > Longimicrobiales > Longimicrobiaceae > Longimicrobium. The sequence goes on along the minus strand of DASQLJ010000794.1, from coordinate 3,218 downwards.
CCGGTTGGGGCCGATCCGGGCCGCGGGCGCCCACGGCAGCATCGACCCGAGCACGGTCGCGAGCGGCACCACCAGCATGCAGAGCGCCGCGACGGCGAAGGCGCCGAGGAAGCGGCCCATCACGTACTCGAACCGGGTGATCCCCGTCGAGCGGATGATCGGGCCGTAGCCGGTCTCGTCGTCGCGGAGGACGGCGTTGGCGACGAACGACGTGGTCACGAACATGAAGAAGACCGAGATCATCACGTACTGCCGCAGCGTCGCGTAGGCCGCGTTCTTCAGCAGGCCGCCCTCGGAGCCGAGGTCGAATCCCTCCACGCTCGTCCCGGCCGCGAGCAGCGCGAAGGTCGCCACGGCCGTGAGCCACAGCAGCGGGTTGCGGAGGAGGTAGCGCATCTCGAAGCGGGCGACGTGAATCAGCATCGTCTGCCTCAGGCCGCGCGGCGCGTGCGCGCCAGCGTCGAGAAATAGACGTCCTGGAGGCCGGCGTCGGCCGCCGCGAAGCCGTCGCCCGGATCGGCGTCGGAGAGGACGTGGAGGATCGTGCGCCCGGCGTAGAGGCGCGTGGAGATGATCTCGTACCGCTCCCGGTACCGCGGCAGCGCGCTCCGCTCGATCGTCCTGGACCAGATCTGCCCGCGCGTGGCGCGGACCAGCTCGAGCGGCGCCCCCTCGAGCTGGACACGCCCGTCGACCAGCACCGCCATCCGCGGACAGAGGTCCGCCACGTCCTCGACGATGTGCGTCGACAGGATCACCACCACGTTCTCGCCGATCTCGGCGAGCAGGTTCAGGAACCGGTTCCGCTCCTCCGGATCGAGGCCGGCGGTGGGCTCGTCCACGATGATGAGCCGCGGGTTGCCGATGAGCGCCTGCGCGATGCCGAAGCGCTGGCGCATGCCGCCCGAGAACCCGGCGAGCGCCTTCTTGCGCACGTCCCACAGGTTCACCTGCTGCAGGAGCGTCTCGACCGTCGCCTTCCGATCGGCCCGCGAGGCGATTCCCTTGAGCACCACCATGTGGTCGAGCATGTCTTCCGCGGAGATGCGCGGGTAGACGCCGAAGTCCTGCGGCAGGTACCCGAGGGTGCGCCGCAGCTTCTCCGGCTCGGCGACGACGTCGATGTCGCCGAAGCGGATCGCGCCCTCCGTCGCGGTCTGCAGCGTCGCGATCGTGCGCATCAGCGTCGACTTGCCGGCGCCGTTGGGGCCGAGCAGCCCGTACATGCCCCGGGGGATGGACAGCGTCACCCGGTCGAGGGCGCGCGTGCCGTTGGCGTAGACGTGGCTGACGTCCTGTAGGCTCAGCATTCCGAAGTCGTTGGGAAGGGTGAGGGGCCTTGCGTGAGGGATTCGCGCCCGGAGGGCCGAGACGCCGGCGCGCCCGCGTCCGTCGTCTCAGGAGACGAGAGGGGCCGTGGCGCGACGGCGGCTCGGCGCCGTTGGCAACGGCGGTATCGTTGCCTACGGCGCGCGAAGCCCGGCCCGGAGCGCAGCGGAGGGACACGCCCCGACCCGGCTGTTCCGTTCCAGGGTCCGGCAGCAACGTTACGCGCTCCTACGGCGCGCGAAGCCCGGCCCGGAGCGCAGCGGAGGGACACGCCCGCATCCGTCGTGTCCGTTCCGGGCCCCCGGCGCAACGTTTCGCGCTCCGTGTCACTCGCAGCGCATCGTGGGGCGGTATACCTGCATGGCGTTGGTGCCGGAATTTCCGCCCAGCGTGATCCCGCCGCCCGGCAGGAATATCCGGCCGTCGATCACCGCGGTACCCTTGAGGCCGTGGACGGCGATGGGGAGATTCGGCAACGTGGCCCAGCGGTCGGCGCGGGGATCATAGCCATGGACGGTGGGCGTCAGGCCCAGCACGTGGGTTCGCTCGCCCTCGCCGCCGAAGACGAACATGCAGCCGGCATGGGCCGCGCCGGTGAGGCCCCCCCGGGGCGCCGGGAGCGGCGCGCCCCGGGTCCAGCGGCGGGTCGCGGGATCGTAGATCTCGACCACGTCGACCCGCTCGGCCATGGCGCCCGGGCCGGTGCGGCCGCCCGCGACGATGATCTTCCCGTTCAGCGCGACCATGGCCAGGTGATTGCGCTGGGTCGGCAGATCCGGAAGCTACTCCCACGTGTCGGTGGCCGGGTCGTAGACCTCGAAGGCGGAGCCCCCGGGCGGGCGCCCGCCGGCCACGTAGATCTTGCCGTCGATCACCGCCTTGCCGCCGCCGCTCCGCGCGGTCGGCATCGGCGCGCGCGCCACCCAGCCGCCGACCGCCGGATCGTGAACCCACGTGTTCGCCACGAAGACCTCCGGCCGTCCCGTGCTCGCGCCGTCGATCTCGCCGCCGATCACGTAGAGCTTGCCGCCCACGGCCGCGGCGTGGGTGTGGTGGATCGGCCGGGGCAGGCGCGGGCCGAGCGACCAGCGGCTCGTGGCCGGATCGTAGACCTGGACGAGGTCGGAAGGGAGCCGCCCGGGCGGATAGCCGCCGAGCACCCACACCTTGCCGCCCATCTCCGCGACCGCATGCTCGGAACGGGCGAGGGGCATCGCGGCGCCCATGCTCCATCCGTCGAACTCCGGGAAGGCACCGATCGGAGGACCGGCGCTCACCCGGTCGTTCCAGGTCTCGCGAAGCTCGCCCGCCTCCACGGGGGTGGACCGGTTGGGGGGCGGCCCGCCTCCCGGGCCTTGCTGCGCCGCCGCGGCCGTGGCGAGCAGCAGCGCCGCGGCGCCGAGAAGCGAAGGAGCGGCAAGGCCGCGGAGGACGTTGCGACGGTCGATCATCTCGATCTCCTTTCTGGAAGTTCCGAACTCATCCCTCGCGCAGGACGGAGAGACCGCGCGTTCGACGAGCGGCAGGCCGGGATCGCCTGGTGTCCGCTTGGTTTGCCGTCTCCGCCCCGCGGGTTACGATCGCGTTCGCGCTTCGCGCTACCTTGCCAGCGGATGCGGCCGGAGCTGGAACCGGACCGCCTTGCTGGTGGTCCCCTTCCCGCCCTCCATGTGGAAGGGGGTGCGGGTGCTGATGGCGGCCCAGAGACCGCGCCCCTTCCAGCCGGTAGCCGCATCGTCGATGCGGCCGTCCAGCCACTTCGTGTAAAATCCCATCGGGTAAGGGACGCGCAGGACGACCCACTTCCCGTCGCTGAGGACGAGGAGCCCCTCGGACTGGTTCCCGGTGTTGATCGGCACGTTCGCGCCGAGGCCGAGCGTGTTGAACTG
>DASQLJ010000793.1:0-2861 GCA_035630095.1 Longimicrobium sp. | reverse complement strand
GGCGACCTGGGCGGCTTCGTGGCGGCCAGCTACATGCGCGGGCTGCCGCTGGTGCAGCTCCCCACCACGCTGCTGGCCATGATCGACTCGTCGGTCGGCGGCAAGACGGGGGTGGACGTGCCCGCGGGGAAGAACCTGGTGGGCGCCTTCCACCAGCCTCAGGTGGTGATCGCCGACCCCGACCTCCTCGCCACCCTCCCCGACGCGCACGTCCGCGCCGGGCTGGGCGAGGCGGTGAAGCACGGCGCCATCGCCGACCCCGCCTACCTCGACTGGATCGAGGCCACGGCCGGCCCGCTCCTGGCCGGCGACCCCGAGTCGCTGTCGCAGCTCATCGTGCGCTCGGTGGAGATCAAGGCCGACATCGTCACCCGCGACGAGACCGAGACTGGGCCGCGCAAGCTGCTGAACTTCGGCCACACCATCGGCCACGCGGTGGAGGCGCTCTCGGGCTACGCGCTGCTGCACGGCGAGGCGGTCGCCATCGGCATGGTCGAGGAGGCGCGCATCGGCGAGCGCATCGGCATCACCGCGGCGGGAACGTCGGCGCGGCTGCGCAAGGTGCTCACCCGCCTCGGGTTGCCCACTTCCCTGCCGCTGGAGATGAGCGTGGACCAGGTGATCGACTGGACGCGCAGCGACAAGAAGGCGCGCGAAGGCCGCGTGCAGTACGCGCTGATCGAGTCCGTCGGCGTCGCCGCGATGGGCCGCGACGGGCGCTACGGATCCGCCGTGGCCGACGAGACCGTCACCGAGGTCCTCGCCGGCGTCGGCAACCGCGGCTGAGCGTGAGCGTCGATCCGCATCGTCCCAGGCCGTAGACGCACTCCCGCACTGGCGCACTCACGCACCCGTTGCGGTTCGTGTTGCGGACGAACGAACCACCACGCTTGGGCGTGTTGCGCGCCGAGACGCGCAAACGGGCTGCGCGCGCGGTAGGGCACGGTACGACTGTGCCCAACCGCGCCGGGCCCACGTCGGCCCGCCCGGGCTGCCTCGCGTAAGACGTGACGGTGCAGGCGGTCCGCCGCGTTCCCGGCCCTCCGGGCGCGCATCCCTCACGCACCGGCGCGTCTCCCCCGCCCCTCCCCGTGACCGACTTCTACGACCGGCTCGCGCCCTTCTACCACCTGATCTACCCCGATTGGGAGGCCAGCATCGAGCGCCAGGGCCGCGCGCTCGATGCCGTCATTCGCGCGCGACTGGGCGACGGGGCGCACGCGGTGCTCGACGTGACGTGCGGCATCGGCACGCAGGCGCTGGGGCTGGCCGCGCTCGGCCACCGCGTCACCGCCTCCGACCTCTCCCCCGGCTCCGTCGCCCGCGCGCGCGACGAGGCGGCCCGTCGCGGGCTCGGCATCTCCTTCACCGTCGCGGACATGCGCGCGGCGCACGACGTTCACGGCGGCGGGTGGGACGTGGTGCTCTGCGCCGACAACTCCCTCCCGCACCTGCTCACCGACGACGAGATCCTGGACGCGCTGCGGCAGCTCCACGCCTGCACGCGCCCCGGCGGCCTCTGCCTGGTCAGCGTCCGCGACTACGCCGCGATGGAGCGAGGGCCCGACGATGTGCAACTGTACGGCGTGCGTGAGCAGGACGGCGTGCGCTACATCCTCCTGCAGCACCGCGCCTTCGACGGCGACCGCTACGACGTCACCCTCTACGTCGTCGAAGACCGCGGCGCCGACCAGTCCGCCGCGCACACCCTGCGCTCCCGCTACTACGCCATCCCCACCGACCGCGTGCTGACCCTGATGCGCGCCGCCGGCTTCGTCCACCCCGAGCGCCTCGACGACGCCTTCTTCCAGCCGCTGCTGGTGGGGCGCCGCGCGGGGTAGCGAATCAGGCGGTTGGATCTCCTATCGTCATCCGCTCGGCTTGCGCTGCCTTGTTGAGCTTCCGGTCCGAGCTGACGAATAGCAGCGAAGCGCCGGGCGGCACCCTGATGTGCAGGTGCAGCGCGGACGCGAGCTGAACCGCATCCGACGCACGCAGGTTGTGCTGGGCGACCAGGAGAGCGGCGCGCCCCCAGATCACTTCTGTCAGTTCTACGATGTCGAACGGCGACCTCGGCCTTGAGAAGTCGCTCGATACCTCGTTCAAGAGCCGGTTGGCCACCGTTCGGGATATCTCGCCCACGTTGTGCCGCTTCGAGATGGCGGAAATCGCTTCGGGATAGCCGAGGCGTGATACGTAGACGCGGACGGACGGATCGAAGCCCTGCCCCCGCTTTCCCACCCACGACGCCAGGCGCCGCGATCCCTCTTCCTTCAGGTAGATCTTCGCGAGGGCACTCGTATCGAGAAAACAGAGCCCATGCCGCCGCCGTCGCATCGTTGCTCGCCTCGTTGAAAGGGTCACCTTCCTCCGTACCGCTCCTCGATCACCGTCGCGCTGAGCGAAACGCCCGGGACCTCGATCGGCCGCGGCAACTCTCGCGGGTCGCCGCTGCCGGGCGTGACGATGATCCCGTCTTCCGCGAGCCGGGCGATGAACGCCGCCACGTCCGGAGGAACGGGAGGTGGCGTTTCACGCAAAGCGGTGGCGATCACGTTGTAGGCGATCGCGCGGAGACCCGGGTCGCTAACAACATCGTCGATGCGTGCGCCGAACCTTCGCCGAGCCTCGGTTTCGACACGCTCGACGAACTCCGGGGGGTCCGTTTCCTTGGTGCTCAGGATGCGCCTCCTCCGGGTGAGCGCCTTCCGTATCCGATCCTGCGGCCATGGCCGGCAAGCCGGCAGCAGTCAGGCGTCCAGTTGTTCTATTTGTGGCTAATTCTTACACTCCTTACTCAAACATCGCGCATCTTACGCCCTGACGCAAGTCTCGCGTTGGTCGCGGAGCGGCGGGGCGGG
>DASQLJ010000792.1:0-12968 GCA_035630095.1 Longimicrobium sp. | reverse complement strand
CGGCTACGCCATGTTCCTGGAGACCCAGGTGCCGGGCGCCGTGGCGAACCCGGGGTGGGGTTTCCGGTTTTCGATGATCCTGACGCTCGTTACCGGCGCCGTGTTCATCATGTGGCTCGGCGAGCAGATCACGGAGCGCGGCATCGGCAACGGGATGAGCCTCATGATCTTCTTCTCGATCGTCGAAGGGATGCCCTCGGCTCTGTACGAGACGGGGCGCCTCCTCGCGCTCGGGCAGATCCAGCCGTTCGCGATCGTGGTCATCATCGCGCTGATGCTGGTGACGATCGCGGGGACGGTGGCGATCACGATGGCGTCGCGGAAGATCCCGGTGCAGATCCCCCAGAAGGTGATGGGGCGCGGCCGGATCCGTCAGGGGCAGAAGTCGTTCATCCCGCTGCGGCTGAACATGGCCGGCGTGATGCCGATCATCTTCGCGCAGTCGATCCTGATCGTTCCCACCACCGTCACGTCGTACTCGACGAACCGGGCGGTGCGGAGCGTGTCGGACTTCTTCGCGGTGAACACGGTTCCGTACTTCGTGACCTTCGCGCTCCTGATCATCTTCTTCACGAACTTCTACACCGCGATCATCTACAACCCGGTGGACATCGCGGAGAACCTGAAGAAGCAGGGCGCCTTCGTGCCGGGCGTGAAGCCCGGCGTGCGCACGGCCGACTACATCGACCGGGTGATGGGGCGCATCTCGCTCCCCGGCGCCGTGTTCCTGGCGGCGATCGCCATCGTGCCCACCATGCTGGAGCGCGCCTTCGGCGTGACCACGCTGAACCGGGTGCTGGGCGGCACGGGGCTGCTGATCTGCGTGGGCGTCGCGCTCGACACGGTCCAGCAGATGCAGCAGCACCTGCTGCTGCGCCGCTACGACGGCTTCATGAAGAAGGGCCGGGTGAAGTTCCGCGGCCGCCAGCAGCGCTACATCTGACGTCAGTACCCGGTGCCGAGTGCCCAGGGCCCAGGACGCGAATCCCGGGCGCTGGGCACTGGTCGCTGGGCACTTTTTCTTTTCCGATGGACGGGACTTCGCGATGGACCTGATCCTCCTTGGCGCCCCGGGCGCCGGCAAGGGCACCCAGGGCGCCCTGCTGGCCGAGCGGCTGGGCGTTCCCAAGATCGCCACCGGCGACATGCTGCGCGACGCGGTGCGCGCCGGAACCGAGCTGGGCCGCGAGGCGAAGGCGTTCATGGACGCCGGCGACCTGGTGCCCGACGCGGTGATCCTGGGGATGGTGCGCGAGCGGCTGGAGCAGCCCGACGCCGCCGGCGGCGCGATCTTCGACGGCTATCCGCGCAACGCGGCGCAGGCGCAGTCGCTGGACGAGATGCTGCGCGGGATCGGGCGGGCGATCGACGCCGTGGTGTACCTGGAGGTCGACGACGACGCGATCGTGCGGCGGATGTCGGGCCGACGCACCGACCCGGAGACGGGCTCGGTGTACCACGTGGAGCACAACCCGCCGCCGGCCGAGATCGCGCCCCGTTGCGTGATCCGCCCCGACGACGTGGAGGAGACGGTGCGCAACCGGCTGCAGGTGTACCGAAAGAACACCGCGCCGCTGGTGGAGCACTACCGCGCGGCCGGCGTTCCCGTGCACACGCTGGACGGCGACCGATCGATCGACGCGGTGCAGGCCGAGATCGTGGAGCGGCTCCCGCGGTGAGCATCACGCTGTACGCCGCGCAGGAGATGGACGCCATCGCCCGCGGCGGCCGCATCCTGGCCGCGCTGTACCGGGTGATCCCCGAGCGCGTGGTGCCCGGCGTGAGCACGGCCGACCTCGACCGCTTCGCGGAGGAGTTCATCCGCTCGCACGAGGGGGCGGAGCCGGCGTTCAAGGGGCTGTACGGCTTCCCGGCCACGCTCTGCATCAGCGTGAACCACGAGGTGGTGCACGGGATCCCCTCGCACCGGCGCAAGCTGGCCGAGGGCGACATCGTGAGCGTGGACTGCGGGGTCAAGCTCGACGGCTTCTACGCCGACGCGGCCAAGACCTACCCGGTGGGGGTCGTGGCGACCGAGGTGGCCGAGTTGCTGGAGCGCACCGAGGCCGCGCTGCACAGCGGGATCGCCGAGGCGCGCCCCGGCGGCCGCCTGGGCGACGTGGGCGGCGCGATCCAGGAGGTCGCCGACGAGAAGGGCTACGGCGTGGTCCGCGAGCTGGTGGGCCACGGCGTGGGGCGCAAGCCGCACGAGGAGCCGCAGGTGCCCAACTACGGCAAGCGGGGGAAGGGGATGCCGCTGGCGGTGGGGATGGTGCTCGCCATCGAGCCCATGTTCAACCTGGGCGTGGCCGGCGTGCGCACCCTCCCCGACCGGTGGACCGTGGTGACCGCCGACCACAAGGTATCGGCGCACTTCGAGCACACCGTGGGCATCACCGCCGAGGGCCCGCGGATCCTGACGGACGGGAGCTGACGTTCCCGCTCTGGTGAGATCTGCCGGCCTGGAGTGTCGACCGGCGGTCCTGATGGCTCACGCAGAGAAGCAGAGCAGCAGGGAACGGCGGAGAGTTCGTCCTCCTCTGCTTCTCCGCTGCTCCGCGTGAGATCCGTCCCGGCGCGAGGTCGTGTCGGAGTGGACGGCGGGATTGTGGTTTTCGGCCCTTTCGGGGTTGCGGAAGGGCGTTGTCGCTGTTATTTTTCCAGGCTTCGTTTCCCACGGATAGCAAGAGGCTACGATGAAGGTCCGCGCGAGCGTCAAGCCGATCTGCGAGCATTGCAAGGTGGTCCGGCGCCGAGGGGTGATCCGGATCATCTGCAAGAAGAACCCTCGCCACAAGCAGCGCCAGGGTTGATCGGCGCCCGAGACAATCAAGGCTGAAGGAGAACACAGATGGCCCGCATTGCCGGCGTCGATCTGCCCCGTGAAAAGCGGGTGGAGATCGGCCTCACCTATATCTTCGGAATCGGCCGCCCCACGTCGCGGAAGATCCTCGAGGAGGCGGGTGTCAATCCCGACGAGCGCGTGAACCGCCTCTCGGACGAGGACGTGAACAAGCTGCGCCGCATCATCGACGCGAACCTTCGCGTCGAGGGCGTGCTGCGCGGCGAGGTCGCCCGCAACATCAAGCGGCTGATGGACATCGGCTCGTACCGCGGCCTGCGGCACCGCCGCGGTCTGCCGGTTCGCGGCCAGCGGACGCACACCAACGCCCGCACCAAGAAGGGCCCGCGCCGCGCGATCGCCGGCAAGAAGAAGCCGGGCAAGAAGTAAAAACCCGTGTCCGCGGAGGGCGCTTTACGGCGACCCTCCGCGGACGCGTGTCTTCTTCATGGTCGCGGCGGTGCTCCCGCCGCGATGATCACACCCGGGGGGCTTGTCCCGTCCGGGATGCGTTACCTGAGGCGCGGTAGGCCGCGCACCAACCCGCAGGAGCGACACAGATGGCCAAGCCCAAGGCAGCGGGGCGCCCGAAGACCAAGCGCCACGTGGACAGCGAGGGCGTCGCCCACATCAAGGCGACGTTCAACAACACCCTGGTGACCATCGCCGACATGGCGGGGAACGGGGTGGTGTGGGGGAGCGCCGGCAAGGCCGGCTTCAAGGGGAGCAAGAAGAGCACGCCGTTCGCCGCCACCGTGGCGGCCGAGCAGGCGGCCAAGGAGGCGCTGGCGCTGGGGATGAAGCGCGTGCACGTGCGCGTGCAGGGCCCCGGCAGCGGCCGCGAGAGCGCGATCCAGGCGCTTGCCGCCGCGGGTCTGAACATCCGTTCGATCCGCGACGTCACGCCGATCCCGCACAACGGCTGCCGCCCGCCGAAGAAGCGCCGCGTCTGAGGAAAAGTGCCCAGTGCCAAGTGCCCAGTCCCCAGAGGAACCGTTCCTGGGCACTGGGGACTGGGCACTTCGCACTCGCAGTACCCAGGTGTAAACCCTCGCGACCGTCGGGGGGAGGAAGCCGATCGACGAATCTCAACTGGAGAGCACGGTCTAACCATGGCCCGTTATACCGGACCCGTCTGCAGGCTCTGCCGCCGCGAGGGGCAGAAGCTGTTCCTGAAGGGCATCAAGTGCTTCACCGAGAAGTGCCCGGTGGAGCGCCGCCCGTACGCCCCCGGCCAGCACGGCCAGAGCGGGGGCGGCCGCCGCAAGAAGGCGAGCGAGTACTCGCACCAGCTGCGCGAGAAGCAGAAGGTGAAGCGCATCTACGGCGTGGCCGAGCGGCCGTTCCGCAACCTGTTCGAGAAGGCCGCGCACCAGACCGGCGTGACGGGCGAGAACCTGCTCGTTGCGCTGGAGAGCCGGCTGGACAACATCGTGTACCGCATGGGCTTCGGGGCCAGCCGCAAGGAGGCCCGCCAGCTCATCCGCCACGGCCACGTGCAGGTGAACGGGCGCAAGCTCGACGTGGCGAGCGCGCAGGTGTCGCCCGGCGACGAGGTGCGCATCGCCCCCAAGAGCAAGGACATCCTCCCCGTGGAGGCCGCCCTTGCCGCCAAGAGCCGCCCCACCAGCGTGAGCTGGCTGGCGGTGGACGAGGGGAGCCGCACGGGGCGGATGGTGTCGCGGCCCGGCCGCGCCGACATTCCGCTGGCGGTGCAGGAGCAGCTCATCGTCGAGCTCTACAGCAAGTAAACCGGACGCTGGACGGGCCCGGTGGCGGGCGCCTTTGGGGCGGCCGCCGCTCGGGTCCTTTCCCGCATTCGTTCCCCACTACGGAGGGATAGAGTGGAACTCGATATCATCGGCCTGCAGATGCCGAACCTCCCCGAGCAGTCGCGCACGGGGCAGATCGTGCTTCGTCCGCTGGAGCGGGGCTTCGGGCACACGCTGGGCAACACCATGCGCCGCATCCTGCTGAGCAGCCTGCGCGGCACCGCCGTTTGGGCGTTCCGCTCCGACGGCGTGCTGCACGAGCACCAGACCATCGGCGGCGTGGTGGAAGACGTGCACCAGGTGATCCGCAACCTGAAGAGCCTGGTGCTGCGCATGACGGAGGACGCCGACGAGGCGGTGCTGGAGCTGCGCGCCCGTGCCTCGGGCGCGGTGACGGCGCGCAACATCACGGCGCACCCGGCGGTGGAGGTCGTGAACCCCGACCACCACATCCTGACGCTCACGGAAGACCGCGACCTCAGGATCGAGCTGTACGTGAACAAGGGCCGCGGCTTCGTGCTGGCCGAGGCGCACCCCATCCCCCGCGGGATGCCCGCCGACCTGGTGCGCGTGGACGCCGTCTACAACCCGGTGACCCGCGCGAACTTCGTGGTCGAGGACACGCGCGTGGGCCAGCGCACCGACTTCGACCGCCTCGTCCTGGAGGTGGAGACGAACGGCGCGATCGACGTGCGCAACGCGGTGCAGTACGCCGCGCGGCTGGCGATCGAGCACCTGGCGTTCCTGGCCGGCGGCACGCCCGAGTGGCGGCTTGACCGCAGCTGGGGCGAGGGCGCCGGCGCAGGCGCGGCCGTTCCGGCCGGGCGCGCGCCCGTTCCGCCGCGGCTGCAGGAGCTGCTGAACCGCCCCATCGAGGACCTGACGGAGCTCTCGGTCCGCAGCCGCAACTCGCTGCAGAAGGAGAACATCCACACGGTCCGCGACCTGGTTCAGCGCACCGAGCAGCAGATGCTCTCGATCGACAACTTCGGCAAGAAGTCGCTGCAGGAGATCAGCGAGTTCCTTGCCGGGCACGGCCTGCGCTTCGGCCAGGAGCTGGAGCAGACCGACGACGGCACGCTGTACTGGGTGCTCCCCGAGAGCGACGGCGGCCACACCGACCTGTCGGCCGGCGGCGCCGCCGGCGAGGAGTAATACCATGCGTCACAACAACAAGGGGCGCGCCCTCGGGCGCACGACCTCGCACAAGAGCGCGCTGATGCGCAACATGGCCACCAGCCTGTTCCGCCACGGCCGCATCGAGACCACCGAGGCCAAGGCCAAGGAGCTCCGCCCGTACGCGGAGAAGCTGATCACGCTGGCCAAGCAGGGCGACCTGCACGCCAAGCGGCTCGCCGCGCGCGAGATCCAGGACCGCGACGTGCTGGTGATGCTGTTCGACAAGATCGGGCCCGCCGTGGCCGAGCGTCCCGGCGGCTACACCCGCATCCTGAAGACCGGCTTCCGCCTGGGCGACGGTGCCGAGACGGCGCTGATCGAGCTGGTCGATCGCTAGGCTTCGGCTTACGCGATTTCGATGGACGGAAAGACCCCGGGGTCGCGAGAGCGGCTCCGGGGTTTTTCGTTGGCTCCAGCCTTGTCCCGGATCCCCGAACGCAGAAAAGAATCTCACGCAGAGCAGCAGAGAAGCAGAGGAACTTCGTCGTTCTCTGCTCCTCTGCTGCCCTGCATGAGACAGTTAGCGGTTTTCTTCCCGAGCAAATCTCTGCTACGCGGGGCTTACCGCCGTGACACCTGGGCGGGGCGGGGGGCGTAGCTCACGCGGCGCACCTCGCGGATGCGGTCGTCCGTAACCCGGCCCTCCACGAGCTCGTACCCCAGCAGCGCGAACACGCGGCCGCGCAGGAAAAGCGGGCGCGAGTTGCCGTACCAGTCCACGCACGAGGCCACGCACCCGTCCGCGTCATCGTCGGAGCCGGCTCGGTCCGGGCGCGCGTCGAGCGTGCCGAGCGCCCGGAAGGCCGTGCGCTCGTTGCGCAGGAAGAGCACCGCAGCCGACTCCTCGTAGAGGTGCTCGTAGCCGGAGCGGGCCGGCCTGGCGATCGGGAGCCCGAGCGTGCCGCTTGTGTCGTCGCCCCAGTCGGGCTTGTAGAAGAAGCCGTGGCTGCGCAGCTCGCCCTGAGACGCGCCGCGGCTGACGTAGTGCTGCCGCGCGCGTGGCCGCCCGCGCAGCGCGATGCCGGTGAAGTGCAGGTTACGGCCATCGGTGCCGATCACCACCCCCTCCGGGCCCATCACGTCGATGCGGTCCACGCCGTGGGGGAGCGCGACGCTGTCCACCGCGCCGCCGGCAAACGGCACCGCGTACAGCGTCCACCGCCGCGACTGGTCGGGGCGGCCCCACCCGCTCCCGCCGCCGTACAGCAGGTGCCCGCTCACGAATCGGTTCTGGAAGGCGTAGCCGGTGGACGGCGCGGGCAGCTCACGATACGCCGAGCGGGGCGCGGCGGCGCTGCCGTTGCCGAAGTGCTTGAGCGGCACTCGCAGCAGCGCTACGCTGCCGCCCGCGCGCTCGGCACTCCACATCCAGTCGCCCCCGGCGCCGGAGCGCACCAGCACGTTCAGGTGCCCGTCTCCGCTTTCCAGGAACGAGAACTGGTCCACCGGGCTCCCGGCCACCGCCAGCGCCGATGGCGCCGAGCCGTCCAGCGGGAGGCGGTAGACCATCGCCGGCCCGCGGTCGTGCCTTCCGCGGTTCCGCCAGCCGTCGCTGGTCCACACGTACACCGACGTGCCCGACACGTAGAACACCTCGCCGCTGGGGCCCAGCACGGCCGTGGCGCCGCAGCGCATCTCGGGCTGGTCCAGCTCGCAGGTGGTGACGGTGTGCAGGGTGAGGCTGGCCGTGGGCTCCAGCGGCCGGCCCGGACGGAAGATGCGCGTGGCCGACACGATCGGGCGGAACTCGTCGGCCCTGGCGCCGCGGTGCCAGCGCCGCATTGCCGGGAGCCACTCCTCCACCGCTCGCCCCGACGGCACGTCCAACGGGGTGTAGAAGATGAGCTTGCTCCCCACCAGGCGGCTGGCATAGTTGCGCGACGAGTAGTAGTCGTTGGAGCGCAGGTGATAGGTGGCCCGGTAGCGCAGGCGCCCCGCGCGGTCGATGTCGAACAGGCCGATTTCGGTGCCGCCGCTTCCGTAGTTGTATCCGATCACCACCACGCGGTTGCCGGACACCAGCATCTCGTCGTACCAGGCGTCGCTCCCGTCCACGCCGGGGCCGAACGCGTCCACCGCCGACACGGGGGTGAGCCGCCGGTCGCCGATGGCCACGGTGAACAGCCGCCCCCGCCGCAGCATCACCAGGTGGTCGCCGTGCACCTTCACGATCCCGCCCTCGTCCACGCCGGCGGTCTGCGTGTTGGTGACGGACTCCTCGTTTCGCCTTGCTTCCGTGCCCTGCGCGGTGACCACCACGCTGCTGAGGTAGACCACCGACGACTGCATCGTGAAGTCGGCCACGGCGGAGTCACCCGGAGTCACCCCCACCTGCCGTGACTCAGTGGCGAGCCCGAGGCGGGAGATCGTGAGCACCACCGGCCGGGCGGGGACCCGGTTGCCGGGAATCACCAGCCGGTAGCTGCCGTCCGCCGCGGTGGTGGTCCCCAGCGTGGAGCCCGACGCGCAGGTGCGCACCACCGCGGATGCCACTGGCGCGCCCGACGCGCTGATCACGCGGCCGTGGACCACGGCCGGCCCCTTCGCCGAGTCGGCCCGGGCGGGCGCGGTGGTGACGGGGCAGACGGGTGTCGGTGACGGCGCTGGCGTATGCGCGGCAGCCGCCTGCGCGTAGTGCCGCTGCCGTTCACGGTCGTGGGCGCCCAGCCAGTCCGTCAGCGCGCCGCGCGAGCCGAAGGCGGGGAGCGTGTCTGCCGCGGGTGTGCCGCGCTGGGCGTGCATGAGAGCAGGCGACAGCAGCAGCGTGGTGCCGAGTGGGAGAACGAGACGTCTCTTCATCAGTTCCATCTCCTGTGGAGGGTTCCGGCCGATCCGCTCGTCCCCTGTCAACGCGCGGAGCCCGCTCTGGATGGACAGAACGTCGTCCTTCCCCGCGTCACCGACGGCCGGAGCGCCGTACGAGGGCGGGCATCGCATCGTCCTTGAGCGCGCGGCCCCGGCGCCGTAGCTTGTGCGCGCCGCACTCCGGCCGCGCCTCGTCATCTCCCGCGGCTACCGTCGTCTCCGCCTCCCCATCTGCCGGTGAGCCAGATCCCCACGAGCCCTCGGCTCCCCCGCCGTCCGTCGCCATGCGCGGAGTGATCCGGCGTCTGCGCGGCTCGGGCGCAATCCTCGTCCTCTCGACACTCCTGCTCGCCGCTTGCGGGCGCGAGCCGGCATCCACCGACACCGCAAAGCCGCCGCTGCGCTGGGGCGGGGACGCGGAGGGTGGGGCGCCGTTCGTGGAGGCGGATCCCGCCAACCCGTCGGCGGTGCGCGGGTTCGACGTGGAGATCGCGGGGATGATCGCGCGCGGGCTGGGGCGCGAGCCGCGCTTCGTGCAGGTGGCGTGGGCGTCGATCGAGCAGTCGGTGGAGCGCGGCGACTTCGACGTGGGGATGAGCGGGCTGGAGGACCGGCCCGAGCTGCGCGCCCGCCACGCCGTATCCATCCCCTACTTCGAGTTCCACGAGGTGCTGGCGGTGCGGCCGGAGGACCGCGGCCGCTTCCGGCGCCTGGACGACCTGGCCGGGCGCCGCGTGGCCACGCTGGGCGCCACCATGGCGTACTCGATGCTGCTCGACGCCCAGCGCCGCGTGGGCGTGGTGCCGGTCTCGTACGACGACGACGTGCACCCGTACACCGACCTGGTGGCGGGGCGGGTGGACGCGGTGCTGCTGGACAACGTCATCGCCGACCGCTCGCTGAAGCGGACGGGCGGCGGCTTCGTGATCCAGCCGGAGCCGGCCGCCACCGGGCACTACGTCGCCGTCTTCGCGAAATCGAACGCGGCGCTGCGCGACTCGGCCAACGAGGTGCTGCGCGCCCGCATGCGCGACGGCTCGCTGGAGCAGACCTTCCGCCGCTGGGGCGTGTGGAGCGACCAGCAGGCGCGCTACTTCCAGCGCGTCCTCGCCGCCGAGCCGGAGGGCGAGACGGCCGCGACGTCGGGCGCCGAGCGCGCCACGCTGGCGACGTATCTCCCGGCGCTGCTGCGGGCGGCGGCGATCACGCTCGTCCTCTCGTGCCTGGCGATGGCGCTGGCGGTGGCGGTGGGGATCGCGGTGGCGGCCGGCCGGGTCTACGGCCACCCGGCGCTCCGCGCGCTGCTGACGGTGTACGTGGAGGTGATGCGGGGCACGCCGGTGCTGCTGCAGCTCTTCGTGATCTACTACGGCCTTTCCGGCGTGGTCAGGCTCCCCGCCTTCGCCGCCGCGGTGATCGGGCTGGGGCTGAACTACGCCGCGTACGAGAGCGAGATCTACCGCGCCGCGCTGCTCGCCATCCCCCGCTCGCAGCTCGAGGCGGGGCGCACGCTGGGGCTGTCGGAAGGGCAGATCCTGCGGCTGGTGCGCGGGCCGCAGGCGCTGCGGCTGGCACTGGCGCCGATGACGAACGACTTCGTGGCGCTGCTCAAGGACAGCTCGCTCGTCTCCGTCATCACCGTCGTCGAACTGACCAAGCAGACCGCCATCTATGCGACCAACGTGGGGAGCTGGGTGGTGCCGGGGATCCTCTGCTCGCTGCTGTACCTGGCGTTCTCGCTCCCCCTGTCGCGCTTCGCGCGGCGGCTGGAGCGGCGCTGGAGCACGGCATGAGCGGCGCGCTGACTGTGACCGGCCTGCGCGTGGTGCGCGGCGAGCGCGAGATCCTGCGCGGGGTGGACCTGCGCGTGGAGCCGGGGGAGCTCTGCGCGCTGATGGGCGGCAGCGGGGCGGGGAAGAGCACCGTGCTGCGCAGCGTGGCCGCCCTCCAGCCGTTCGAAAGCGGGACGATCGACGCCGGCGGGTTCGTGCTGCAGCCGGGGCCCGTGCCGCGCGAGTCGCGGCTCAAGGAGCTGCGGAGCCGCGTGGGGATGGTGTTCCAGGCGCACTCGCTCTTCGAGCACCTGTGCGCGCTGGACAACGTGACGCTGGCGCCGGTGCACGCGCTGGGGTGGACGCGCGCCAAGGCGAAGGAGGTCGCGCTGGGGCTGCTGGAGGCGCTGGGGGTGGCGCATCGCGCGGCCGCGTTCCCGCGCGAGCTGAGCGGCGGCGAGGCCCAGCGCGTCGCCATCGCCCGCGCGTTGGCGCCGAATCCCATGCTGCTGCTGATGGACGAGCCCACCTCGGCGCTGGACCCTGCGCGGCGCGGCGCGCTGGGAGACACGCTGTGCGAGCTGGCGCGCGAGGGCGGGCGCGGGCTCCTGATCTCCACCCACGACGTGGAGTTCGCCCGCGGCTTCTGCGACCGCGTGGTGATCCTGTCCGACGGCGTGCTGGTGGAGGAAGGCCCCGCCGCCGACGTGCTGGAGCGTCCCACGCACCCCGCCACCCGCGACCTGCTGCAGCACCGCGACGCGTCACCGTAGCGCCGCAAAGGATCGTCCGGCGCGCGCACGCGATCGCCCCCGCGGCTGATTCCAGCCACGGGGGCGATCGACGTCCACACCCGTCGCGGTCCCCGGTTCAGCGCGGCGTGGGCGTGGCGCGCACCTCCACGCGGCGCTCGCCCCAGGAGAAGTCGGACGAGAAGCTGAGCGGAACGCTGATCCAGGCCTTCATCCGGCAGCCGCCGATCGCGTACGGGTCGAAGCGGGCCTGCTTCCAGGCGTTGCCCAGCATGCGGTCCACGTGGCGGTTGCCGGTGTTGGCTTTCGCGTCGGTGACCTGGCCGGTCTCGTCGACCGTGAGCAGAACGCTCAGCGTGCCGTCGATCCTGGTGCCCTCGTCCAGGAAGCGCGTGAGGACGAGGTTCATCCGGCGCGAGAACTCTTCCTGGTTCTGCATCGACGTGTACTCGCCCAGGTTCAGGATCACCACCTGGGTGCCCTCGGGAAACATGCCGCCCTGCGCCACCGCCGTGCGGATCTCGTCCATCGTCTTCCCCGGCGGCACCATCACCGCCACGCGCGGCACGCCGGTCTCTGCGCAGGCGGGCGTGGTGGCGTCGGCCATCTCGAGCGCGGTGCGCTGGGCGTGGACCGGGAGGGTGGAGCAGACCGACAGCGCGGCGGCGAACGCAAGCGTATGACGGGGTCTCATCGGCGGGAGCGGATACGACCATGGACCGGGAATGGTGAGGCGGTACAGTCTGGCGACGGCCTTTCGTGCGCGCCAGCCCGACCGCGGGCCGGCCGGGATGGGCCACCGTGAATCTCGACGTGGCTCATGGGGTTCGAGGATGCTCGTACGATCGTCGACATGCTCGGCGTATCGGATCGCCGCCGATCGCCGCCGCGGGCTTTCGCCGCTCACCCTTCCGGCCGCATAATGAGCAGAATCCACAACTCTCCACCTCCGCCGCAGACGTTCGCATGACCGTGCACGCCGGACAGATCATCGTGATGGGCGGTGGCGGGTTCACCATGGAGCCCGAAAATCCGTTGCTGGACCACTACGTGCTCGCCGCCACCGGGCAGGGACGGCCGCGCGTCTGCTTCATCCCCACCGCGGCAGGGGATGCGGTGGGGTACATCGACCGCTTCTACGACACCTTCTCCGACGCGGTGTGCGAGGCGACGCACCTGTCGCTGTTCAGCCGCAAGATCGACGACCTGGCGGCGTTCCTGGGGGAGCAGGACCTGGTGTACGTGGGCGGCGGCAACACGGTGAACCTGCTGGCCGTGTGGCGCGCGCAGGGGCTGGACCGGGTGCTCCCCGAGGTGCTGGCCGGCGGCACGATCCTGTGCGGCGTGAGCGCCGGCGCGCTCTGCTGGTTCCAGCGCGGCATCACCGACAGCTACAGCCCCGACCTGAAGCCGCTCACCAACGGTCTGGGCCTGCTGGAGGGCGCGTTCTGCCCGCACTTCGACAGCGACCCGCGGCGGCCGCTGCTCTGGCCGGGGTTCGTGGCGCGCCACGGCGGCCCGGCGGTGGCGGCGGAGGACGGCGTGGCGCTGCACTACGTGGACGGCCGCATGGTGCAGGCGGTGACCTCGCGGCCCTACGCGCGCGCCTACAGCTTCGTGCGCGAGGAGGGCGGCGAGGTGCGGGCGGAGGCGATCACGCCGGTGTTCCTGGGGCCGGAGATGGAGCCGGAGGATTGATACGGCTGCAGTTGCGGGACTGATCCTGCTGAAGCCGCGGGAATGGCACCGGCGGCTGAAGCCGAAGACTGCACCCGCTGCTGGAGCCGGAAGACTGCACCGGCGGCTAAAGCCGCAGCAACAACTACGAAAAGCCTCGCAAACTGCG
>DASQLJ010000791.1:0-9444 GCA_035630095.1 Longimicrobium sp. | reverse complement strand
CGATCGCGCGACTCGTAGTTCCCCCCGCGGCGGTTGTCAGAAGCCCGAACAGTCGTCCGTTAGATCTATGAAGGGCCGCACGCCGAGGGAGAGCGCGCGGAGCAGGAACACCGGCTGGATTCAGGCAGTACAGCCTGGTGGGGAGTGACTGCAGGCGCTCCCCGCTTCTCCCGGGGGCCGGGACCGATCCCGGCGCCCACCGTGAACACCCCGGGCCGCACCACGTGGCCCAGGCGTTTGCACCGCCGCGCTGGAGGGACCCTCATGTTCAAGGTCGTGGCCGAGAGAAGGGAGCGCCGTTTCTGGTCGTCCCGCACCGCCGTGGCGTCCGTCGCGTTCCACCTGCTGCTGCTGGCCGGCTTCGTGGCCGCGGCCGAGACCGCCGACAAGCCGGTCGAGAAGGTCGAGATCATCGACCTGGACCCGCTGCCGCCCGAGAAGCCCAGGCCGGTGCGCGTGGACCCCGCGCCGCCCGTGCAGCCCGACAAGCCGCCGCCGGTGAAGGGCGCCACCGTGCAGCTCCCCGCGCCCGAGCGGGTGCCCACGACCATCCCCGAGCCGGACCCGCGCGCCACGCCCATCACCGCGGCGATGGTGACCGGCGTGGGCCCCATCGGCGAGGTGATCGGGCCGCCGGACCCCGACCCGCGGCCGCTGACGGGGAGCACCGAGCCGCAGCCGCCGCTCCCGAGCTGGGAGGCGCCGATCGACGCGCGTGAGGCGGACACGCAGCCCGAGCTGGCGAACAAGCGGCAGGCCGAGATGGCGCTGCAGCGCGCCTACCCGCCGCGGCTGCGCGACGTGGGCGTGGCCGGGCACACCACGGTGATGCTGATCATCGACAAGGACGGCAACGTGGAGCCCGGCAGCGTGCGGGTGCAGGAGTCGACGCACAGCGCGTTCGAAGACGCCGCGGTGCGCGCGGTGGAGCGGTTCCGCTTCAAGCCCGCCACCCTGCGCGGACGGCCGATCTCGGTGCTCGTCACGCTGCCGATCGCCTGGCAGCTCGAGAACTGAGTCGCAACGGCGGCACCGTAACAGGTGCGTGAGTGCGCGAACGGCGAAAGGGCCCGGCGATCTGTCGGGCCCTTTCGTTTGTCCGCGCTGTCACTCGTCTGCCGCATCTACGGCCTCCGGTGCCACCGAACTGGAGCCTCGCGCAGTTTGCGAGGCTTTTCGTCGTTGTTGCTGCGACTTCAGTCGCCGGTCGCGAGCTCCGCCGAAGCGCCCCCCTGACCATCGCCGCGCCGACCGAGCCTCGCGCAGTTTGCGAGGCGCTGCGACTTCAGTCGCCGGTCAGCGGGTTCCGGCGATGCCGGCTCACTCCGTGCCGGGAGACTCGGCCGTCGCGTCCACCGGCGCGGGTTCGCCGTCCGTCGGCGCGGGTTCGCGGGTGCGGCTGTCGACGACGGTCTTGGCGAGGGTGGCGCCCATGATGAGCACGCCGCCGGCGACGGACCAGATGCCGGGCCGCTCGCCGTGCACCAGCCACGCCCAGAACGGGTTCAGCGCCGGCTCCAGGAGCAGGAGCGTGCTGGCCTCCACCGCCGGCACGTGGCGGATGCCCTTGCCCAGCAGCACGTACGCCACGCCGACCTGGAAGACGCCCAGGTAGCCGATCACCGCCCAGTCCACCGGCGCGGCGTGCGCGGGGAGCGCCATCGGCAGGCAGACAAGGAAGGCGATGGCGTTCCCCGACACCACCGTGGGGAAGGTGTTGCCGTCGGTGCCGGGGCGGCTTCCCATCCACCGGAAGCCGATGATGGTGAGCGCCCAGCAAACGCCGCTCACCGCCGCCAGGACGTTGCCCAGCCCCGGGTTGGGCGCGGTGGCCGCGGCGGCCGGGCGCTCCACGAAGAAGAGCAGCATCCCCACCGCCACCACCGCCATGAACGCCAGGTCGCGCCCGCGGATCTTCTCGCGCAGCAGCAGCGGGCTCAGAAGCAGCACGTACAGCGGCGCGGTGGCCTGCAGGTAGATGGCGTTGGCCGCCGTGGTGAGCTTGTTCCCGGCCACGAACAGGACCATGGTGGCCCCGTAGGCCGCGCCCACCGGGAGCGCGTGCCACGACCAGCCGCGCCGCGCCTCGCGCATCACCAGCAGCACCACCAGCACCGCCACCGCCGAGCGGAAGCTGGCCACCTGCCAGCTCGTGAGCGTGGTGGCCTTCACCGCCGCGCCGCCGGTGGAGAAGAAGAGCGCCGCGCCGAGGAGCTGGAGCCTGTGCCGGACCTGCGCCACGCGTGAGCCGTCTGCGGGTGGGATGTCGGATTGGGAAGCGCGACACGATGCCGCCGCACCCCGCCCGGGGCAACCCCGGCACGCATGCTGCACCGGCTCCCGGCTCCGCTGAACGTTGGACTAACTTGAGGCACCGCGGGAGGATGGATGGCCGAGACCACGCCGCACGGGGCCGAGCCCGTGCCCACGGAAAAGAAGATCGACGACCTCTACAAGCTGGTCGAGGGGATCGAGGTGGCGATGTTCACCACCCGGCGCCCGGACGGCAGCCTGGTGTCGCGCCCGATGGCGACGCAGGAACGCGACTCCATGGCCGACTTCTGGTTCGTGACCGACGGCGAGAGCGACAAGATGGACGAGCTGGAGCACGACGCGCACGTGAACCTGTCGTACTACCGCGACCGCACGCGCGAGTGGGTGTCGGTGAGCGGCAGGGCGCGAGTGTCGCGCGACCGCGCGGAGGTGCGGCGGCTGTACAAGCCCGACTGGCGCGCGTGGTTCGGCGACGAGGGCGGCCAGCGCGACGGCGGCCCCGACGACCCGCGCCTCACGCTCCTCCTGGTGGACGCCGACAGCGTCGTCTACATGGTGAGCGACACCCCGCGCCCCGTGGTGCTGTTCGAGGTGGTGAAGGGGATGCTCACCGGCAGCCCGCCCGACGTGGGCTCGGTGCGCGCCGTGAGCGCCGGCGAACTGCACGGCGGATGATAGACGGGGGAGAAGGACACACACGAAAAGGCCCGGCACATCGCCGGGCCTTTTCGCCGTCGCGCACTCCCCACTCATACGGATCACACGAGCCGTTCCGCGAGCGGCGGTTTGCGTGAGGGATTCGCGCCCGGAGGGCCGAGACGCCGGCGCGCCCGCGTCCGGCGCCGCGGGAACGAGCGGGGCCCGTGGCGCGACGGCGGCTCGGCGCCGTTGGCAACGGCGGTTTCGTTGCCTACGGCGCGCGAAGCCCGGCCCGGAGCGCAGCGGAGGGACACGCCCGGACCCGGCTTTTCCGTTTCGGGCACCGGAAGCAACTTTTCGGACCCCGTATCACGTACCTGTTCACGGGACGACAGCCCACGCGTCAGCCCACCGCTCGCCTCACCGCCCCAGCAGCCGCTGCACCTCCGTGAGCAGCACCAGCGGCGCACAGGGCTTCACCAGGTAGCATGCCACCCCCTCGGCCAGCAGCAGGTCGCGCTCGGCGGCGTCGCCCCAGGTGCTGAGCGCCACCACCGGCACCGATGCCGTCGCGGGCTCGCCGCGGAAGCCGCGCAGGCCGTGCAGCGCCACGCCGCGCGGCGGCGTCACCTCCAGCACCACCACGCTCGGCGGCTGGATGCGCGCCTGCCGCAGCCCCTCGTCCACGCACGCGGCCACCGCCACGGCGAAGCCGCCGTGCTGGAAGATCGCGGTGTAGATGGCGCGGCTGTCGTCGTGCGAGTCGACGAGGAGCACGAGCGGCGGAGACACCAGGAGTGCGGCGGGAGAGCGTGTCCGGCGGGCGATCCGAAGACAGAAAGATGTGAACGAAGCGGCCCATGAACAAGAGTATTCGTGGCGCCCCGTCACGCGCCTTTTTCCGCACCCGCGCCCGGACGCGAAACGCGCCGCCGGCACCGGGCCGCCGGCGCGCCGGGTCCAATCGATCGAGAAAAACGTCGTGCGAGAACCGGCTACACGGGCGGCGGGGTGCGGGCGGAGATCAGGGTGTCGAAGCCGCTCTCCTCCGCGATCTCCAGCACGTAGCGCTCGTTGCCGGGCTTGCGCAGCCAGGGGAAGAAGAGGACAGGGACGGGCGCCAGCAGGTCGCGCAGCGTTTCCAGGTTGGTGCTCTCGGCGATGCCGGGGGGATCGGGGTCGAGGGTGTTGAGCACCACGCCGCGCACGCGCAGCCCGGCGTCGTGCGCGGCGCGGACGGTGAGCAGGGTGTGGTTGATGGCGCCCAGCCGGTTGCCGGCGACCACTACCAGGTCCAGGTCCCACTGCACGAAGAGCCCGTCGTAGGCCACGTCGCGGGTGAGCGGCACCAGCAGGCCGCCGGCGCCCTCCACCAGCACCGCGTCGCGCCCGTCGCAGAGCGTGCGGAAGGCGGTGTCGAGCGCGTCGAGGTTCACCTCGGTGCCGCCGCGCGCGGTGGCCACCCACGGCGCCAGCGGTTCCTTCAGCAGCAGCGGGCGCACCAGCTCGATGGCGTCCTCGCCGCCGGCGGCGTCGCGCAGGCGGGCGGCGTCGCTCGCGGGGTCGCCGGGGCTCACCCCGGTCTCCACCGGCTTCATGGCGGCCACCCGCATCCCGCGGGCGCGCATCAGCCGCAGCAGCACGGTGGAAACCAGCGTCTTCCCCACCCCCGTGTCCGTTCCCGTCACACCCAGGCGGATCATCGCATCTCCAGTTGGCCGTATACGCGGGAGTCCCCCGCGGAAGCGATCGCGCCCGCTTCGCTCATGAAGATGCCCCGCGCGCCGAGGACCGGGCAACCCGGGCCCCCCTTCCGCACATCACCGGCCGCAGTACCCCGAAGAGCCGCGAACGCACCCCATTCCGCGCCGCACGCGATTGCCCGCCCCGCCAACCTCTCCCGGAACGGGAGAGGTGGACGCCCTCAGGCGGCCGGAGAGGGCGCCGCGCCGCAGCCGAGCTACACCCCATCCCCCGCTCCACCACCATCGATCGAGCGGTGTCCAGCGGATCCTGCCCTGCGCGCGGACCGGAAACGCACTCACTCACTCACGCACCTGTGCGATCTCTCCCGCCTCACCACTCGTGAAACACCACGAACACCGCGGCCGCCATCAACCCGAACCCCGCCGCATAGTTCCACTTGAACGGCTCCTTCAGGTACGTCACCGAGAACACCGCGAACACCACCAGGGTGATCACCTCCTGGATCGTCTTGAGCTCGGCGGCGTTGAAGCGGCCGTAGCCCATGCGGTTGGCGGGGACCTGGAAGCAGTACTCGAAGAACGCGATCCCCCAGCTCACCAGGATCGCGGTGACCAGCGGCAGCGAGCGGTGCCGCAGGTGGCCGTACCAGGCAAAGGTCATGAACACGTTCGACACCACCAGCAGCAGGACCGTCTTCATCGTGCCTCGCAGCAACGGGATAGGGGAAGGAGGGGCCGGGCGGCCCATGGCGTACCTTGTGCAGACACGGGGAGGCTCGCGCAAGAGCCCGTCCCCCTTGATACGCACCACGCCACCCGATGCCGAAGTCCACGGACAGCAGGGAACCCGCCGGCAAGCTGGTGGGCGCGGCGCTCGCCGGCGCCATGGTCATGGGCGCCGCCTGGGCCGCCGACGCCATGCGCCGCCAGGCCCAGACGCGCATGATGCACCGCCGCCTGGTGGACCTGCTGCTGAACGCGCTCACGGCCGACGACCCCGTCACCGCGCGCCACAGCCGGCGCGTGGCCGACTTGGCCGTGGAGCTGGCCCACGCCTGCGGGGGGCTCGGCCGGCAGCGGATGGCCACGCTGCGAGTGGCGGCGCTGCTCCACGACATGGGAAAGATCGACGACCGCTTCTTCCTGATCGTGCACTCGCGGAAGAAGCTCACCGAGCAGCAGCGCGCCGAGATCAAGCACCACCCCGACCAGAGCGCCGCCATCCTGCAGCCGATGGAGGCGCTGCACCCCGGCATCCAGGCGATCGTGTCGTCGCACCACGAGTGCTGGGACGGCAGCGGCTACCCCTGCGGCCGCGCGAACGTGGACATCCCCGTGGAGGCGCGCATCATCGCCCTGGCCGACGTGTTCGACGCGCTCACCCAGCCGCGCACCTACAAGGACGCGATGCCGGTGGAAGAGGCGATGGAAAAGCTGGACGAGGGCTCCGGCCGCCAGTTCGACCCGCACCTGGTGGAGCTGATCCAGCACGGCGGCGTGCTCCCGCGCTGGACCGAGATCGCCCTGCGCGGCCAGGCCGACGAGCGGCACCACCTGGCGCACCCGTCGCCGACCGAGCGGGCGCTGGAGAAGGCGGTCCCGGAGTAAGTATCCGGCTGCGTCCGTACGACAGCCGGGGCTTCGGACGTTTTCGAACGGCGGGGCGCGGGCGTGTCCCTCCGCTGCGCTCCGGGCCGGGCTGCGCGCTGCGTAGGGCACGATACCGCCGTGCCCAACGCAGCCGGGCCCACGTCGGCGGAAACTGCCCCGCCGCCGCGTTCCCGGCCCTCCGGGCGCGCATCCCTCACGCGTCGGTGCGCGTCCCAGGCGCCGCGGGCCCTCTCCCTGGCGCCTGGGGGCGCCTGTCCCTCTCCCGGAACGGGAGAGGTGGACGCCCTCAGGCGGCCGGAGAGGGCCCCCCGCCCCGGCATGCACGACCCCCATCGACCACATCGACCCACCCGCTTCCCGCCGGCCGAGCCCCCGATTCGGCGCCGCTTTCCCGCCCGCTCGCCCCCTCGCGCGCCTGCGCGCGGGTCGCACGCCGGCATCCTGCGACACACCTGCGCTGGTGAACCCGCCACGCGCGCCCTAACATAGTCCGTCCACGCAGCGTGCCGATCAGCCGTCCCCCGGCGGAGTTCCGGATGCAGACGTCCCGCCCCGTCCCCACCCCGACTGAAAAAGCCCCCCTGCCCGCCGGCCACCGGCCGGCGGTGGTGCGCTACGGCTTCGCGCTCGCGGGGGCCGCGGTGGCGCTGGGGCTGTCGCTGGCGCTGCGCGACTTCGTGGCGGCCAACGTCTTCTTCTTCTTCATCGCCGCCATCGTCCTCTCCGCGTGGTTCGGCGGGCGCGGCCCCGCCGTGGTGGTCGCCGCGCTGGCGATCCCGCTGGTCAGCCGGTTCCTCCTTCCTCCCTACGACACCTGGTCGGTGAGCCCGACCACCGTTGCGCGGATGGCGCTGTTCGCCGCGCTGGCGGTGCTCATCGGCTCCATGCGCGAGGCCCTCACCGCCGCGCGCGACGAGGCCCGCGCGGCGGCCGCCGAGGCCGAGCGCCACGCGCAGCTCATGGAAGACCAGGCGGCCGAGCTCCAGGAGCAGGCCGCCACCCTGCAGCAGCAGGCCGCCGAGCTCGAGATCCAGACCGAGGAGGCGCAGGCGCTGGCGCTGGAGCTGGAAGAGGCCGAGCGCCAGCTCCGCGAGAGCAGCGCCCGCCAGCTCGCCGAGGCGCAGGCGGTGGCGCACGTGGGGAGCTGGGAGTGGGAGATCGGCCAGCAGCAGGTGTGGTGGTCGGACGAGATGTACCGCGTCTACGGCTACAACCCGGGCGAGATCGACGTGACCCTGGGCGCCTACCAGGGGCGCGCGCACCCCGATGACCGCGACACGGTGCACACCACCATCCAGCGCACCCTGGAGACCGGCGAGCCCTTCGAGTACGACCACCGCGTGGTGCTGCCCGACGGCGCCGTGCGCATCGTGCACGCCCGCGGGCGGCTGGAGCGGGGGGCGGACGGCGCGCCGCTGCGCATGCTGGGCACCGGCCAGGACGTGACCGACGCCCGCGGCGCCGAGGAGACCGCCCGCCACCTGGCCGCCGAGCGCGCCGCCCGCGCCGAGGCCGAGAGCGGCCGCCACCGGATGGGCGCGATCCTGGAGGGGATGGGCGAGGCGTTCGTGGCCTTCGACGCCGAGTGGCGCTACACCTACGTCAACGCCCGCGCCGAGGCCACCCTGCGCAGGCCCCGCGGCGAGCTGCTGGGCCGGGTGGTGTGGGAGGTGTACCCCGAGGCGGTGGGGCGCGAGTCGTGGCACGTGCTGCGGCAGGCGATGGACGAGGGCGTCTCGGCGCGCGCCGAGTACTACGACGAGGCCGGGGGGATGTGGCTCTCCATCCGCGGCGCGCCGTGGGAGGGCGGCGTGTCGCTCCTCTTCGACGACGTCTCCGACCGCCGCCGCGCCGAGGCCGAGAGCGCGCGCCTGGCCGCGATCGTGGCGTCGAGCGAGGACGCCATCTTCTCCAAGGCGCTCGACGGCACCGTGCAGAGCTGGAACGCGGGCGCCGAGCGGCTCTACGGCTACACCGCCGCCGAGATGGTGGGGAGCAGCATCACGCGCCTGGCCCCGCCCGGCCGCGAGGACGAGATCCCCGCCATCCTGGCCCGCATCGCCCGCGGCGAGCGCGTGTCCAGCTTCGAGACGGTGCGGCTGCGCAGGGACGGCACGCCGGTGGAGGTGCTCCTGGCCATCTCGCCGCTTCCGGGGCCCGACGGCCGGGTGATCGGCGCGTCCACCATCGCCCGCGACATCACCGAGCGGAAGCGCACCGAGGCCGCGCTGCGAGCCAGCGAGGCCCGCTACCGCCGGCTGATCGAGACGGCCGAGGAGGGGATCTGGCTCCTGGACACCACCGGCCGCACCACCTACGCCAACGAGCGGCTGGCGGCGATGCTGGGCTACCCCGCCGCCGAGATGCTGGGGCGCTCCTTCGCCGACTTCGTCCACCCCCGGTCGCGCGCCGAGGCGGCCGACCACGTGGCCCGGCGGCGCGACGGCTCGCCCGAGCGGCACGACTTCCGGCTGGTGCGCGCCGACGGCGGCGACCTGTGGGCGCTGGTCTCGCTGGGCGCCATGCTCGACCCCGAGGGGCAGTGGACCGGCGCGCTGGCGATGGTCACCGACGTCACCGAGCGCCGCCGCGCCGAGGAGTCGGTGCGCTTCCTGGCCGACGCCAGCCGCGTGCTGGCCGAGTCGCTGCAGGGCGAGGCGGTGGTGAACGCCATCACCGCGCTGGCGGTGCCGCGGCTGGGCGACGTGTGCGCGGTGGTGCTGGCCGACGCCGGCGGCGGCCACCCCGCCACCGTGGCCGTGGCCCACGCCGATCCGGCGCGCCGGCCGCAGCTCGACGCGTTGCTGCGCCGCCGCCGTGAGACCCCCGAGCCGCACGGCTTCCTGCGCACCGTGCTGCGCACCGGGCGCTCGATCCTGCTGGAAGACGTGTCGCCCGACGCGCTTCGCGAGCACGTGCGCGACCCCGAGACGCTGCGGCTGGCCGAAGCGCTGGCGCCGCGCTCGCTGCTGGCGGTGCCGCTCCCCGGCGACGGCGGCGCGCTGGGCGCCATCCTCCTCGCCGTATCGGACTCGGGGCGGCGCTACGGGCGGGCCGAGCTGGAGCTGGCCGAGGAGCTGGGGCGCCGCGCGGCCACCGCGCTGGAGAACGCGCGGCTGCACCGGGCCGAGCAGGAGGCCCGCCTGGGCGCCGAGCACGCCGCCACGCAGACCGCCCGCCTGCAGGCCGTGACCGCCGCGCTCTCCGAGGCGCG
>DASQLJ010000790.1:0-7987 GCA_035630095.1 Longimicrobium sp. | reverse complement strand
ACACGGGCGCGGCCGCGGCGCTGTCGGTCGCCGGCGCCGCGGTCTGCGCCCGCGCGGCGTGCGCGAAGGCGGCCGGGAGCGCGAGCGCGGCTGCAAGGGTGCGGAGCTTCACGGTTTCGAATCGGGATCGGGAGGAGCGAGACTGCCGACCGTGCGGCAGACGGGAACGCCGCGCGCACCCAAAGCTAACGCCGCGAACCGCTTGCGCCAACGAGGCGAGGGGCGGCTCAGCCGCTTCCCCCGTGGAGGGAGGTGACCGCCTTCTCGCGCAGTTCCGCAAGCATCTGCCCGAGAACGCGCCGGATGAACACGCCCAGCCGCATCTGTAACACCGTGGATGACGCGGGGAGCAGTTCCCGCAAACGAGCGGTGAATGGCTCGGCGACCGCATCGGACAGGAGCAGCACTTCGTCTTCCGCATCCGGGTCCACCGGGAGTTCGACGGCGAATCCTTTCGCAACGTTCGCCCACGCCGGCGCGCTCGCTTCCATCGCGACGCGAACCGCTTTCGCACTGACGGCTAAGCGATAGCCAGATCTCGGGGTCGGCTGGCGAAACAGCGAATCCGAACTCGGCAGGAGTTGCTGCGTGATCGTGATTTGCCCCTCCGTACGCAACGAGGTCGCCTGGCGCTCGAACTCGGCGGCAATGGCCTGCAGCAGGTTCAAGCCGGCCGCATCCACCTGCGCTTGTGAATACCCCCCTCGTGTGAGATACACGGCACGCAGGTTGGCCGCCTCCTCTTCAGGATCGGGAGCGGCCGC
This sequence comes from Longimicrobium sp., assembly GCA_035630095.1. Lineage (GTDB taxonomy): Bacteria > Gemmatimonadota > Gemmatimonadetes > Longimicrobiales > Longimicrobiaceae > Longimicrobium. The sequence goes on along the minus strand of DASQLJ010000790.1, from coordinate 7,223 downwards.
AGCCTGCAGCGTCTGCTCCACGAGTTGGATCGCCTCCGTCGTGCGGTCGAAAACGAATTCGACAAAGGCCTGTGGCTCGCCCTCGTCCGCCCTCCGGAGTGCGGCGAGGTACGCCGGCTTGTGTTCGACCAGGATGAGCAGCGGTATGGAATGGCTGCGATAGGTGAACACGGACGCAAGCGCCCGCGCCACTCTCCCGTTCCCGTCCGCGAACGGATGAATGCCGACGAGTGCATAGTGGGCGTACGCCGACTGGAGCACGGGGTGAGCGCCGCGGAACTCGTCGGTCCGTAGCTCCTGAACCAGGCGGTGCATTTCCGTGGGCACCAGGTCCACCGGCGAATAGGCGTGAAATCCGCCATCCGGGAGCCGCACGTGGTTCGGCATGGACTTGTACTGGCCCTTGGGGAGGGGATGGTTCTGCCATCCGACTTCCGTCAGCACCGGGTAGGTGTCCTGGGATTCGCAGATGCGCTCGTGAAGCGCGCGGATCCACATCTCCGAAACCGGCTCTCGTTCGGTCGCGAGATCGACCACGTATTCATAGGCGTGCATCTGCGATTCGATCAGCGAACGCACCTTTTCGCCGCGCGCCTCCAGCACCGACTCCCACGCCGCGGTCTGCAGCGCGATCGTCATCGTGAACCCGCGGTCCACGTCGTACAGCCCCTCGATCGCTCCGGTATCGACGGCTGCCGCGCGCATGGCGATTCGATGCGCCTGGGCGAGCTGGTCGCGCGGCAGCGAGCCCGGACGGGGGAGGCCGGCGACCGACTTCTCCCAGCGGGCGTCGTCGAGCGGAAGTTTCGCCCACTCCGCGAACGAAGGGAACGATCGATACGCCGCATCGATCTGGTGAACGTTCATCGCAGTATGCGGTTGATGACTGGCACGATCCTGCCGGAGGATACGCCCGGCGCAGCCAGATCGGCAACAGCGTTACTCGTCCCACAGCCGAGTGGTCCGCCCATAGCCTACCGAGCGCGCGGAAGAATGCCCGAACCGGTTGGCGGAGGGGTGTCGCCCGAGATTGGCGCAGAGGCGCAAAGGGGAGCGGGGGTGCGGCGGATGATCTCCGCCGCACCCCCGCGATTCCCATCTACGATTCCTGAGCCCCAGCGGACGAGCCCGGGGCGTGCGTCAGGGCGTGAACGTGGAGTTCTGCGCCTTGGGCGTGCCGCGGCCGCCGGGACCGTAGACCGCGGTGACAGAGGCATCGCCCCAGTTGCTGCCGTCCATGTCCGAGTTGTCGAGCGCCGGGTTCTTCAGCTCGCGGCTGACGCCGTTCTGGGCCGAGATCGCCGCGCTCGCGAACTGGGTCCGGTCGATGGTGAGCGTGTCGGTTCCGAACACGCGCGCGATCTTGAACGCGCCCAGGCTGTTCGGGAACCCGATCAGGGTGTGCACGTAGTCGACCGGCACGCCGCCGTTGTTCGTGGTGTTCGTGGTTTTCCCCAGCGTGACGTACGCGCCGGGCTGCACCACCACCGCCGCCGAGATCGGCTGGTACGCGCGGCGGCCGGCGGCCGCCGAGTCGGCGATCACCAGGTTCTGCAGGTTCACCTTGCGCGTGCCCGCGTTGTACAGCTCGATCCACTCGCCGTTCGCGTCGCTGATGGTCCCCCCCGGGTTCACCAGCATCTCGTTGATCACCAGCAGGTACTGCACGTCGGTCTCCACGAACAGCGTGAAGCTGAACGACACCACGGTGGCCGGCATCTGGAGCTGCAAGGTCTTGGCTCCCGACACGGCGTCCTTCGCCAGGATCTGGTGGTAGGCGAAGAACGGCTGGTTCGCGTGGGTGAAGGATTCCACCCCGTCCGCGTTCGCCACCGTGATCTCGCCCGAGCCGCTCGTGACCGTGGGCCCGGTGTCGAAGAACACCTGGACCCCCTCCGGGTCCGCCACAACGCCGTCGGGGGTGCCGATGGCCTCGTTCATCAGGTTCTGCACGGTCAGGTCGAACTGGAAGATCTCGGTCCCGCCGTTGTAGCTCACGTTGCTCGACGTGAGCTTGAGGTAGATGTTCTGCCCGCCGACGATGACGCCGGCGCCCTGGCCGCCGGCGCCGGCGGAGGAGGGCCGGCAGCTCACCGCGCCCGAGGTGGTGGACCCGGTGCAGTCGAACGCCTGGACGGCCTGCAGCGGGATCGGCTGCTGCCGCACGTCGCCCGGGGCCACGGGCTGCTGCTCGGCGCAGGCGCCCAGCGCCGCCGCGCCGAGCACGGCGGGGATGACGAGCCGGCCGAAGCCGGAGACGAACGAGGTGGAACGGGGCATGGGTCTGTTCTTCGTGGACATGGGTGCAAGCAACTGTGGAGGTGGTACGATCCTGCCCCGTGCCGCCGATACTCCGCGAAGCGGGCACTGCGTTGCGATCCTCGCGGCGAAGCCGAACCGCTTCGCGCGAGAAGATCACAGGCCGGATCCGACGCTTCCGAAGGAGCGTGAACCGGCACCGTTCAATCGGACGTCGCCGCCCGATATGATGGATGGACGCTGTGATCAAGATCCCGCGGCCGTCCGCCACGTCGAGAGCGTGGCGGGGTCCCCGGCGTTTCGGGGAAGCGGGTGTGACGTCGACGGCACCCGGGGAAGGCGGAACTGCTCGCGCGAAAGGAAGCCGTGCGGCTTGCCCCTCGCGCTTGGACCGCCCTGTGGAGAGGGTACCTGAAGACGCTGGGAGGGAAGACTCCAGGAAGTGCTGCAAACCTAACACATGTTCAGGCGCAAAGCTACGGTGCGGCCGGATTCAACGGATCGGGCGGGGCGAAACGCCGCGGGGGTGCGGCGGATTCTCTCCGCCGCACCCCGCGACTCCGTCTACGATTCGCGTCCCCCGGAACGACGCCGGGCGTGCGTCAGGGCGTGTACGTGGAGTTCTGCGCCTTGGGCGTCCCCCGGCCTCCGGGGCCGTAGACCGCGGTGACCAGCGCGGAGGCCCAGTTGCTGCCGTCCATGTTCGAGTTGTCCAGCGCCGGGTTCGTCAGCTCGCGGCTGACGCCGTCCTGCGTCGAGACGGGGTTCGCGTACTGGGTCCGGTCGACGGTGAGCGTGTCGTCGGTCCCGTAGACGCGCGCGATCTTGATCGCGTCGAGGCTGCTGGCGAGCGAGATCGAGCCACCGAAGGCGTAGTCGACCGGCACGCCACCGTTCTGGGTGGTGTTGGTGGTGTTGCCCAGCACCACGTAGGCACCCGGGAGCACCACCACCGACGAGCCGATCGCGTGGTACGGCCGCCGGCCCGAGGCCGCCGAGTCGGCGATCACCAGGCCCTGCAGGTTCACCTTGCGCGTGCCCGCGTTGTATACCTCGAACCAATCGCCGGTGGTTTCGATGGTTACGCCCGCGGAGTTCACCATCACCTCGTTGATCACCAGCAGGTACTGCACGTCGGTCTCCACGTACAGCGTGAAGCTGAACGTCCCGACGGTGGCCGGCATCTGCAGCTGCCAGGGCTTGGCCCCCGACACGGCGTCCTTCGCCAGGATCTCGTGGTAGGCGAAGAACGGCTGGCTCGCGCCGGTGAAGCTGTCCGTCCCATCCGCGTTCGCCACCGTGATCTCGCCCGAGCCGGTCAGGACCGTGGGGCCGGTGTTGAAGAACACCTGGATCCCCTGCGGGTCGGCCACGACGCCGTCGGGGGTGCCGATGGCCTCGTTCATCAGGTTCTGCACCGTCAGGTCGAACTGGAAGATCTCGGTGCCGCCGTTGTAGCTCACGTTGCTGGAGGTGAGCTTGAGGTTGCTGTTCTGCCCGCCGATGATGACGCCGGCGCCCTGGCCATCGGTGCCGGCGGACGAGGGCCGGCAGCTCAGCGCGCCCGAGGTGGTGGAGCCGGTGCAGTCGAACGCCTGCACCGCCTGCAGCGGGATGGGCTGCTGCTGCACGTCGGCCGGGGCCACGGGCTGCCGCTCGGCGCAGGCGCCCAGCGCGGCGGCGCCGAGCACGGCGGGGATCACGAGCCGGCCGAAGCCGGAGACGAACGAGGTGGGTCGGGACATGGGTCTATTCGACGGGGACGTGGACGCAAGCAACTGTGGACGGGTACGATCCGCCGGAACTCCGCGAGGCGGGCATGCACTCGAGCGGACGTGGCCGCGCGATGCGATGAATCGAGGGAGCAAAGACCCAGAAAGTGCTGCAAACCTAACACATGCCCGGGCACGAAGCCACGGAGCGGCCCGATGAAGCAAATCCGAGCGCGCGGAAGGATCGCGCGCAGCGGACCGGGCCGCGGCGGGGGGAATGCGAAAACGCCCGCGCAAGCCGATGTGGCTTGCGCGGGCGCTTCTGTTTTCGTCAGTGGTCGATCAGGGACTCGAACCCCGGACCTCTCGCATGTGAGGCGAGCGCTCTAACCAACTGAGCTAATCGACCGTTATCGCGGGCCGGCTTGCACCGCGCCCGCGCCAGGAGATGGGCTGCTGCCTGCGGGGCCCTGACCCTTTGTCCCCCAGAAATCTCAAGTACCCCGTAGGGGAATCGAACCCCTGTTTACGCCGTGAGAGGGCGTTGTCCTAGGCCACTAGACGAACGGGGCGTGACCCTCAACAGACTCGAAATTTACCCGCGGAACCCGGTTCTGTCAACCGCCCGGCCGCTGCAGCGGGGGTCCGGGCTCCTGCGCGAGAGGCGCCGCCCGGATTCGAACCGGGGGTGGAGGATTTGCAGTCCTCTGCCTTACCACTTGGCTACGGCGCCGTACTGCCGCACGCCAACTTGAGGCGGGCGCGAAAGAGCGGGCAACCGGACTCGAACCGGCGACCTCAACCTTGGCAAGGTTGCGCTCTACCAACTGAGCTATGCCCGCGTTTTCGAGCCCCAAATGTATCCGCCCCCCACGGCAGGGTCAACCCCCCCGCCGCGGAAAAATCGTGCATTAGCGCGCCATGAGCCCGCCCGCGGCGCGTTGACAGGGGTGCCCCGCCGCGCTAGCGTGCCACGCCTGAGCGCCCGCGCCCGCGGGCCCGCCCACCTCCCATTTCCGCCGCGGGGCCGCACGCCCTTGACCATTCCGATTCGCCGCGCCGCCGGGGTGCTGCTGGCCCTGGCCCTGCTCCCCGCGGCCGCCCGCGCGCAGGGCCCCGACGCGCGCACGCTGCAGCGCGGCTGGCTCGAGTTCCGCGCGGCCGGCATCTACCAGCAGTTCGACTCGCGCTTCGGCCCCGGCGGGAGCGAGCCGCTGGGCGCCGCCTTCCAGGCGCGGCTGAGCCCGCTGGCCGACAGCCTGCTGAGCCCCCTGGTCGGCCCCGTGCGCACGGGGCTGGCCGCGTTCTTCGCGGGGACCGCCGGGCAGGTGGAGAACCCCGTCACCCCGGCCGAGGTGAGCGGCGGCACGCTGCGCGCCGAGCTCGCCAGCGACGTGCGCCGCGCGCCGGTGTCGCTGGCCTACGGGCTCACGCGCCGCATCACCGTGGCGGTCACGGTTCCCTTCGAGCGCAACGGCACGCCGGTCACCGCGCTGGGGCTCACGGGGAGCGGCCTGGGCCTCAACACGGCGGCCACCGAGAACGCCGCGATCCTGGCCAGGATCAGCCCCGCGTACGCCGAGCTCGGCCGCTCGGCGGTGCTGCCGGTGACGGGGACGCCGGCCGCGGTGGAGCTGCAGCGCCGGGTGCTGGCGCTGGCCGACGACACGCTGCGGCTCCCCACCTCGGTGCTGGGCCTCGCGGCGCTGCGCGCGCTGCCCAGCTCGGCCGGCCTGCTCACCCGCGAAGACACGATGGCGCTCGGGGCGTCGTCCGCGGCCACGCAGTACTACCTGGGCGACGTGGAGGCGAGCGTCCGCCTGCAGCTCCTCAACACCACCGGCGCCGCATCCTACGCCCTGGCGCGCCCCGGCGGCGCGCGGGCGGCGCTCACCGTCACCGGCCGCTTTCCCACCGGCCCGAAGGCGGACACGGCGTTTCTCCTCGTCCTTCCGCGCGAGAGCGGGCACTTCGGCGTGGCGGCGGAGCTCACGGGCGACGCGTTCATGTCCGGCCGCTTCTGGGTGAGCGGCTCGGCGGGCTTCGCGCAGCTGAGGGGGACCGACGTGCTGCGGCGGCCGTTCTCGGCCACGCGCCCGTTCCCCGAGGACACCTTCACCAGCGTGTCGCTGCGCCGCGAGCCGGGGGCGCGGATCCGCGCCATGCTGCTGCCGCGCTACCGATTGACGCGCGAGATCACCTTCGCCGGCGGCTACCGCTTCGACCACCAGGGCGCCACCTCGTACGGTGGGGGCGATGCGGACGTGGTGCTGGGGCCGCTGGAGCGCACCGAGGCGTGGACCGGCCACAGCGTGAGCCTGGGCGCCAGCTACAGCACCATCGAGGCGACGGAGACGCGCCGGTCGGGGCTGCCGTTCGAGGTTTCGCTCCTCTACCACAACACCGTGGCGGGGAGCGGATACGCGCCGCACGCGGGGACGCTGGAGGTGGTCGGCCGCTTCCTCTACCAGGCCGTGGGCCGCCCGCGCCGCGCGCGCGCCGACACGGTCGCCGCCGACAGCGCGGCCGCCCTGCCGCCCCCCGCGCCGCCGAGCCGCGTCACCCCCGCGGGCGAGCCGACCACCACGCCGCCGCCGTCCGCCCAGCCGCGCCCCGCGCCGCCCGCCGCGCCACCCCCGGCGCAGCCGAACCCGAACACGCCCACACGCCCGTCCATCCTGCCGCCCAACGAGCGCCCGCCGGCCGCCCCACCGCCGGCGCCCGCTCCCCCGTCCGCACCCCCGTCGGCACCTCCATCCGCCCCGCCGACGGCACCGCCGACGACGCCGGGTGGTCGATAAAGCGGAGGAATCGGAGCAGGGAGACGGCGGGAAAACGTCGAATCCGTCGAAGGAAAGAAGTCGTCGCTTGGGCTGGCGCCGCATCGGGCGGCAGGCGTAGGATCTACGGGCGGAGCGACGAAAGGCTCGAGATCGGCGGAGATCGGCTCGCTCGTCGAACGAATCGCCGGCGCGGCGCGGGGGACGAAAAAAACCCAGGGCCTTGCACGAGGCACCTCCGGGAATCATCCTTTTACGTCGCTAGACACACAGATCGCCGTACGCACGCGCGGCCTCGCGCCGGGATCCACGCCCGGCCGGCCGTTTTCCATCCCCGCGCACCCGGGAGACTGGCAGCGATGGCGTCGTCCCTTCCCGTAGTCCAGATCCCCGCGCCGGCGCGCTTCGGGCAGACCCTGCGGCGCGACCGCTGGTGGGCCTCGCCGATCTTCTCGGCGGCCACGCTGCTGAT
>DASQLJ010000789.1:0-14876 GCA_035630095.1 Longimicrobium sp. | reverse complement strand
TGCGGGGCGATGTACTTGCCGGTGCTCAGCTTCATCATCTCCTTCTTGCGGTCGGTGATGAAGAGGCAGCCGTCGGCGTCCAGGTGGCCGATGTCGCCCGTCTTGAACCAGCCGTCGTCGGAGAGCACCTCGGCGGTGGCCTCGGGCATCTTGAAGTAGCCCTGCATCACGTTGGGCCCGCGCACGCAGATCTCGCCGTCCTCCGCGATGGCGACCTGCACGCCGGAGATCGGCTCGCCCACGGAGCCGGCGCGCAGGTGCCCCTTCGTGTACACGGCGATCACCGGCGACGTCTCGCTCAGCCCGTAGCCCTGCCCGCAGAAGATGCCCACGGCGTTCATGAAGTTCATCACCTCCTTGCCCAGCGCCGCGCCGCCGCTGGTGATGGCCTTCAGGTTCCCGCCGAAGAGCGCGCGCACCTTCTTGAACACCAGCGCGTCGGCCGCCGAGTACTGGATGCGCTCGGCGAAGCCCAGCGGCTTCTCCACGTCGAAGCGGTCGGCCAGCCCGATCCCCCAGTTGAAGATCGCCTTCTGCGCGCCGCTGAGGGTGGAACCCTTGGCGTGGATGGCGGCGTGCACCTTCTCCAGCAGCCGCGGGACGCTGGAGAAGTGCACCGGCTTCACGTGCGCCAGGTCCTTCAGCATCTCCTCGAAGTTCTCCACGAACCAGATCGGGTACCCGATGTTGAGGTAGAGGTACGACAGCATCCGCTCGAACACGTGCGACAGCGGCAGGTAGGAGAGGATCTTCTGCCCCCGGTCGCCCTCGATGTCCCACGGCATCCGCTCCAGCGAGGCGAGCACGTTGCTGGCCAGGTTCCAGTGCGTGAGCATCACCCCCTTGGGCGTCCCCGTGGTCCCCGAGGTGTAGATCAGCGTCGCCAGGTCGTCCGGCCGCACCTCGTCGCGCGACACGCGGAAGTAGTTCGGGTCGGCCTTCTTCGCTTCTTCCCCCTTCGCCATCACCTCGCTCCAGGTGAGCATCCCCTCGGCGAACGAGCCGCGGATCCCGATCACCGACTTGAGGCCGGCGGCGCGGGCCAGCACCTCGGCGACCGGGGCGTGCAGCTTCTGGGTGGAGACGACGTAGGCCACCGCCTCGGAGTTCTCCACGATGTACTCCACCTGGTCGGCCGGCTGGGTGGTGTAGATCGGCACGTTCACGGCGCCCAGCGAGAGCACGGCCTGGTCGGCGACCAGCCACTCGGCGCTGTTCTCGGCGTGCAGCGCCACCCGGTCGCCGCGGCGCACGCCCAGCGCGCGCAGCCCGTAGGCGAGCAGCTCCACCTGCCGCTCGAACTCGGCGCGCGTCATCTCCACCCACGCGCCGTCGCGCTTGGTGGCGACGGTGGTGCCGGTGTTGTTGCGCGGCAGGCCCTGCTCGACGAGGGCGAGGATCGTGGTGGGGTTGTGCATGCGGGGGTCTCGGGTGGTGGAAGCGTGTCCAACGGGCGATGTCTTACGTCAAACCGTTACCGCGGCGCGTCCGCGGCTGCGACGGCCCACAATCTACCGCGACCTGCCGCGGCGCGTCCGCGGTAGCCCCACGGCCGAAGCGCGGTGGAGACCGGCGGCCGACGGCGGTGTGGCGGATTCGAGTGCCCGACGCGGTCCGGTGCCGTCCGACGCGGCCCGGTGTGGGAATTTGCGACTGAAGTCGCGGCTACAACGGCACACAGTCCGCCTTCGCGGACTTCGTCCGCTCGGGGGCGAGTACACCGCGACGGGCGCTTGGCTCCGCGCCGGCGCGTCTCGACACTCCGACCCGAGCGACTGAGGAGTTCAGGACTGAGGACTCAGGACTCCTCAGCCCTCAGCACCGCCCTATCGGTTCCGGCCGTACTGCTCGTGGCTGCTCACCCAGTCGCTGGAGCTGATGGCGGAGCCGAGGGAGAGCTCGCCGGCCAGGACGACGCCGGCGACGATCTCGGCGAACTTGTTCACCGTTCCCCGCCCCACGCACCCCATCGCCGCCAGGCACTCGCGCTGGGTGGGGAGGCCCGTGCCGCCGCCGTGGGTCGCCACGATCAGCGAGGGGATGGTGATGGAGATGTAGAGGTCGCGCTCCGCCGTCAGCTCGCAGTACATCACCCCGGCGCTGCTCTCCGCCACGTTCGCCACGTCCTGCCCGGTGGCGATGAAGATGGCGGTGATGGCGTTGGCCGAGTGCGCCCCGTTGTTGTTCGCCCCCGAGAGGATGGAGCCGATGTTCGCCACGCCGTGGTGGTACACCAGGCTCTCGGGCTCCACCCGCATGCGCTGGATCAGCGTGTCGCGCTTGATCACCGCCTCGGCGGTCACGCGCTTGCCGCGGGTGCGCATGATGTTGATCTGCGACGCCTTCTTGTCGGTGGCGAAGTTGCTCTCGAGGTAGAAGTGGCGCACGCCGGGGTACTGGTCCAGGATCCACGAGCACGCCGCGAAGGTCGCGCGCCCCACCATGTTCTGCCCCGCCGCGTCGCCCGTGTGGTAGTTGAAGCGCAGGAAGACGAACTTGTTGGAGAGGTAGTGGTCCACGTACTTCAGCTTGGCCACGCTGCTGGTGGCCTCGGCCTCTTCCGCGATCTTCGCGGCGTTCGCCTGCACCCACTCCATGAAGTCGCGCGCGGCCCGCGCGTCGTCGAACACGAACACCGGGGCGCGCTGCATGGCGTCGCCCACCACGGTCACCTTCACCCCGCCGTTGGCGTTCAGCAGCGCGATCCCGCGGTTGTAGCTCGCCACCAGCGTCCCCTCCGTCGTGGCCATGGGGATGACGAAGTCGCCCTTCGCGTGCTCGCCGTTCACCGTGAGCGGCCCGGCGATGCCGATCGGCACCTGCGCCACGCCGGTGAAGTGCTCCACGTTCCCCTTGAGCAGGTGGGGATCGAAGGAGAAGCGCTTCACGTGGTCAAGCGACGAGCCGGCGAACTCCTCCACGAACGCCTGGCGCGCGCGGATCGCCTCGGGCGAGTAGTCGTCGGTGGCGTCGCGCGGGATCTTCTTCCCCACCGGCACCGCCTCGGCGATGGCGTCCTGCACGTTCAGCTTCAGCTTGCCGAAGGGCTTGGCGTCGAAGACGATCTCGATGTCGTGCTTGCCCAGCGGCAGCGCGGGGCGCCTGGCCACGATGTGCAGCGTGTGCTTGAGCGGAAACGCCAGCGGCTGCGCGGGGGTGATCTGGTGCGTCTGCACCACCTCGTCGGCCATGCGCACCTCCACGTCGTGCAGCGGGATCTCCTGCCCGTTGATGCGGATCCCCCTCAAGCCCGTGACGGTGGCGTCGCTCAGGCGGTTCTTGATGGAGAACTGCACGCCGTCGTCGCTGTTCTTGAGGCTGCCGAAGGTGTAGAGCTGCTTGAGCAGGAGGCTGGGGACGAACATCGGGGGGTGTCCTCCGGGGCGGGTGCGTTGGGGATGGTCCGTAAACGAAATCGCGCGGAACGAAAGAGCCGGCCGTGCCCGGTGCACGGCCAGCGACGCCTGTTCCGCGCGGTCGTTGGTTTCGGATGCGGGGCGGCGGCTTCCCGGCGCCCCGCGGCTCAGGCGGCCTGCGCGAACCTCACGCGGAGCCAGCCGTTGCGCACGTGGGTTTCACCTAGTGTATAGTACGCGAGGAACTTGGGCAACAGGTAGTTCCGCCGCTGGTTTGCGAGCTGGATCACCAGCTGGTCGCCCGCGTGGCGCGCGCTCACCTCGCCCTCGTGCGCGAACGGCAGGCGCAGCTCCAGCACGTACTCCTTCCCCTCCTGCGCCACCCGGTAGGTCTGCCCGCTGTACATCAGCGCCGTCGGGTCCTTCTCCCCGTAGATGCGGTCGCCGATCTCGCGCAGCAGCTCCAGCCCGAACACCTCGCGGCCGCTGTGCGGCACCTTCAGGATCGGGAGCGGCGCGAACGACGCGTCGATCTCGGCCAGGTGCCGCTTCTGCGCCTCCACGTAGAGCTTGAGCACCTCGCCGGTGCCTTCTTCCGGGAGCACGCGGTTCACGATCACCGCGTCCACCGCGTAGCCGTAGAGCTGCAGGTAGGTGTAGGCGCGCTTGGCCTCTTCGACGACCATCTTTTCTGGATTGGCGACCAGGCGCATGGAGGTGACGTCGTTGTTGCCGAGCACGTCCTGGATGCTCTTGAGCTTGTCGAAGAGCCGGTTCAGCTCCTCGTAGCCCTTGTCCAGCGGGATCCCCGTGGTCTTGCGCAGCGCGAAGCCGGCGGTCTTGATCGCCGTCTTCTGGAAGGGGAAGGCCTTCTGCATCCACCACTGCGTCGCCTGCGGCAGGGTGAGCAGCGTGAGCGTCTCGCCGGTGGGCGCGCTGTCCACCACGATCACGTCGTAGTCGCCCGAGTGGTAGAACTGCTCCAGCCAGAGGAGGACGGAGCCCTCGTTCATCCCCGGGAGCGCCGCCATCTCCTCGGCGGCGACGGCGTCCACGCCCTGCCAGCGGAACACGGTGAGCATCAGCTCGCGCATGTTCCCCCAGTACTTCTGCATCGAATAGTAGAGGTCGACCTCCTGCGCCCACAGGTTGGGCGCCACCAGCTCGGGCTCGGGGCCCAGCGGCCGGTCGAGCGCGTCGGCCAGCGAGTGCGCGGGGTCGGACGAGAGCACCAGCGTGCGGTAGCCCATCTCGGCGCACTTGAGCGCCGTCGCCGCGGCGCACGTCGTCTTGCCCACGCCCCCCTTGCCGGTGAAGAGCAATATCCGTTTGGCCATCATCCGATCTCCCATCCGCAGGTCTCATTCACGCGAGCCATGCCGCGCTGCAGCATAATCTATGACACGCTGCGTCATGCGGCCAGAGGGAGGAGTGGAAGAACAACCGCGAGGTGATACGGAGTCCGAAAAGTCGGTGCCTCGACGGAGAGACGGATATGGGCGTGTCCCTCCGCTGCGCTCCGGGCCGGGCTTCGCGCGCCGTAGGCAACGATACCGCCGTTGCCAACGGCGCCGAGCCGCCGGCGCGCCGTGTCCCCGCTCGCTCCGGCGACGACAGAGAGTCGCCCGCCACGCTGGCGACGACGACGTTGCCGGTCAGCGAGTAGCCGTTCCCCGGCGCCACCAGCGTCCAGTCGAAGCCCAGCGCCTCGGCGTGCCGCGCGAGCTGCGCGCGCAGCGGATCGTCCGCGCCGGCGAAGTCGCGGATCACCGAGGTGGCCATGGCGCCCCAGGTGACGCGCCCCGCGTGCGAGGTGCGGCGGACGCGGCCCAGCCAGTGGTTGGTCAGCGGCTCCACGGGGATGGTGGCGCGCTCGCCCGTCTCCACGTCCATCACCCGCGCCGCCTCGCGCGCGGTGACGGCCTCCAGCACGCCCACCTGCCAGCCGGACCGCGTGCGCCCGGTGAGCCGCGTCGCGCCCAGCAGCCGCGCGTTGCGCGGCACGTCGCTGAACTCGTACCGGTCCGGAACGGAGCCCTGCGGCGCGCGCCCGATCCGCCGCGAGTAGTAGATGTTCATCCCGCTCGCGTTGCTGCACAGGTAGCAGCTGAACCCGCCGAAGAAGAGGAGCCCGCTTCCCTCCACGAAGAACGGGCGCTTCTCGGCGAAGTAGCTTTCGAACGCCGACAGGTTCACCACGGCGGGGTCCTGCTCCACCTGGCCAAAGTCGGGATGGACGGTGGCCGAGAGGGTGAAGCTGCTCCCCAGCAGCATCCGCGCGTCGGCGCCGATGCGCGCGGCGAGCTCGAGCGGCCGATGGAAGGGGCTGCCGGGCTGCGTGGGGCGCACCTGGCTGGCGCGGGCCAGGGCGTACGGCATCAGCTCCCACCCCCGCGGCCGCCGGCGCACGCGGATCCCCTCGAGGTGGCCGAAGTACGGCGGCCCGCCGCTCTCCCGCCTGCCCCAGAACGCCCACAGGCTGGTCTCGTTCAGCCGCTCCACGTAGCGCGAGATCTGCATCCCCCACAGCTGCGCCGTGTCGCGGCCGAAGCGCAGCTGGCTCCACGGGATGCGCATCTCCGCCGTCCACCCGGCCGAGTCCACGCGCGCCGCGTACGCCCAGACCGGGTCCCACGAGGGGTCGGCGCCGGGCGACGCCTGCCCCGCGTCGCCCTTCACGCCCGAGGGGGTGACGGTGAACACCGTGCGGCCGGCGTGGTCGTGGTAGGTGTCGAAGACGAGCTGAAGCTGGTCGCCGTCGGCGATCCCGTCGCGGCGCGAAAGCCGGGTGCGCACGCCGCGCGCGCCCAGCGAGTCGTGCATCCGCGCGCCCACGTACAGGGCGTCGCCGTCCCAGGCGAAGCGCACCTCGGTGGGCTGAGACGCGGGCTCGCCCTCGCGCGGCTCCTGCTGGCGGAAGCCCGTGGCCGGCGTGCCGGCGTGCCAGGCCGGCTCGCCCAGCACGGCGTCGAGCACGATCGGCGTGGCGCGCTCCACGGCCACGGCGCGCGGGCGGCTTTCATGGTCGCCGGTCGACGGCGCCTGAGCCGCGAGATGGGCGGACGCGGGGACGAGCAGGGCCAGCGCCAGCGCGGCGAGCGCGGGCGAACGGGAGATTCGGCGCATGTGGATGGCTGCGGCGAGTGGGAGGTGTTCGGGCGTACGGGTGGACGTTGCCGGATGATCGGGATCGCGTCCGAAGTCCGCGCTCCGCGCCGCCTGGGCGGCCTCGCGGCGCCGAGCCGTGGAGCGCTACCGGGGCGGTGGCCGACGGCGCATGGCGTGGATGCGCGTCCGGGCGGAGGCGGTCGGGGTGGCGGGCCGGGACGGCATCCGCGCTAGCCGCTCGCGGCTGACGCGCGACGCGCGCGGGGCGTCGCCCGCGGCGTGCTCCCACACGGCGCGCGTGATGGCGGCGATGGCCGCCTCGGCGACGGAACCGGCCACCGTGGCGTTGCGGACGAACACGGCGAGCGCCAGGTGGCCGCGCCCGGCGGGGAGCGTGACGATGCCCACGTCGTTCACCGCCGCCGGGCCGGGGGCGCCGGGCTGGCCCCAGGTGCCGGTCTTGTGCGCCACCCCGGTCCCCGCGGGCACCCCCGCGACGATGCGGTTGCGCGGGTTCTCGGAATTCGTCATCCACCCCAGCAGCAGGCGCGTCTCGGCCGGGCCCAGCAGCCGGCCGGCGTGCAGGGCAGCGAGCAGCGCCGTCATCGCCCGGGGCGTGCCGGTGTCGCGCGTGTCGCCGGCGGCGATGCGGCCGCCCACCTCCCGCCCCAGCCGCTGGTAGGGGCGGCTCACGCGGATGCCGCGGACGCCGGCCAGAGCCAGCTCCGCGTTCACCGAATCGGGCCCGCCGGCCAGGCGCAGCAGCGCGTCGCTCGCGGTGTTGTCGCTCTGGACGATGGCGGCGCGCAGGAGCTGCTCCACGGTGAGCGTCACGCCGCCCGGATTGGCGTCGCGGATGGGGCTGCGGCCGGGGGCCACCTGCTCGCGCGAGATGCGGACGCTGTCGGCCAGGCGGATGCGCCCGCGCCGCACCTGGCGCAGGATGCGGACGGAGATCGGCAGCTTGGTGACGCTGGACATGAAGAACGGCCCGCCCGCGTTCATCCCCAGCTCCCGCCCGCTCTCCAGGTGGCGCACGTGCACGCCCACCACGCCGCCCGTCGCCGCCGCCCGCGCGCGGATCGCCGCCATCGGCGCCGACGTGTCCCGCGCCGCCGCGATGCGCGGGTCCACGGAGCGTGGCTGGGCGCGGAGCGGCATCGCGGCCGCGCAGGTCAGCAGCAGCGGAAGGGCAAGGAGGATTCGGCGCATCGGCGTGCAAGCCCGGGGTGGAGGATCGATGTACGACGTTCTTCGTAGATCGTAATACGAAGGTGTTCGTATCGTCAAGCCTCCACGAAAACTCACTACTGGCGACTTGAAAACGGATCAGCGCGGGAGAAACATCTTCCCAAAACGAAAACCTTCGTATACATTGGATGTGAAGGTCTTCCGATCATCATCCCCAATCACCCCAGCCCAGCGCGTGACCGTGGATCGATCTCCGCCGCTACCGACCGAAGGCGAGCTCCGGCTGCTGCGCGTGCTGTGGAACCGCGGCTCCAGCACCGTGCGCGAGGTGCACCAGGCGTTGCCGGGGGTGAACGAGAGCGGCTACACCACCGTGCTCAAGCTGCTGCAGATCATGCACGCCAAGGGGCTGGTGATCCGCGACGAGAGCAGCCGCACGCACGTCTACGCCGCCGCCGTGCCGCCCGAGGCCACGCAGCGCGCGCTGGTGACCGACCTCATCGACCGCGCGTTCGGCGGCTCGGCGCACGGGCTGGTGATGCAGGCGCTTTCGCCGCAGGTGGCCAGCCGCGACGACCTGGACCGCATCCGCGCGCTGCTGGCCGAGCTGGAGCGCCGCGAAGGCGCGGGGGAGGGGCGATGAGCGCGACCGGCTCGCCCGTGCTGCACGCCGTCGGCTGGGCGCTGGTGCACTCGCTGTGGCAGTGCGCCGCGCTCGCGCTGGCGCTGCGCATCGGCCTGCGGCTGTCGCGCTCGGCGCCGGCCACGCACCGCTACGCCCTCGCCTGCGCCACGCTGGTGCTGATGCTGGGCACCACCGCGGCGACGGCGATCGTCGCGGCGCGCGGCATGGACGGCACCGCGGCCGAGTCGATCGTCCGCGCCGGGCCCGCCCCGGCCGATCGGCTGCCGGCCGCGGCGCCCTCGCGCGACGAAGCGGCGGCGCAGCTGGGCGAGGTGCGGCCGCGTCAGGTGGCGGTGCGGGCGGCCTGGTTCGACGAGGTGGCGTGGCGGGTGGAGGTCGAGCGTTTCCTCCCCTGGCTGGTGGCCGCGTGGCTGGCGGGGGTGGCGCTGCTTTCCGCGCGGCTGCTGGGCGCGTGGACGCGCGTGCGACACCTGCCGCGGGTGGGCACGGCGCCGGCGCCCGAGCCGGTGCGGCGGCTGGTGCGGCCCCTGGCGCGCGAGCTCCGGGTCGCGTGGCCGGTGGAGGTGCTCACCTCGGCGGCGGTGCACGTGCCCACGGTGGTGGGATGGATGCGGCCCGTGATCCTGCTGCCGCTGAGCGCCCTCACCGGCATCGCGCCGCGCCACCTGGAGCTGCTGCTGCTGCACGAGCTCGCGCACGTGCGGCGCCATGACTACCTGGTCAACCTGCTGCAGGCCGCGGCCGAGACGCTGCTGTTCCATCATCCCGCCGTGTGGTACGTGGGCGGCCGCATCCGCGCCGAGCGCGAGCACTGCTGCGACGACGTGGCCGCGCGGTTCGGTACCGTGCGCGAGTACATCGCCGCGCTCGCCACGATGGAAGAGGTTCGCCGCGGCGAGCTGCTGGCCGTGGCGGCCGACGGGGGATCGCTGCTGGGGCGCGTGCTTCGCCTGGCCGAGCGCCCGGCGCGCACCGGCTCCCCGGCGCGCGCGGCCGGCGCGGCGATCGGCCTGCTGATCACGGCCCTGCTCGCGTTCACCGCGCTGGGCGCGGCTTCCGAGCCGGCGCGGGGTGCCGGCGCGCCCCGCGCGGCGGCGCGGCCGTCGAGTCGGCCCGATCCACTTCCGGCTCCCGCGACCGCCGGCGCGCCGCTCGACGACGCGTGCCCGAGCCGACCCGCCGGCAGTCCATCCACCCTGTGCCCCGCCTTGGACGCCGCGGTCGCGCGGATGCTGGCGGCGCGGAACGTGGACGGCGGCGCGGTGCTGGTGCAGGACGTGGCGACCGGCGCCGTGCTGGCCTACGCCGCCAGCGGGCGAGGCGACGGCGCGCCGCTGACCGCGGCCGCGTTCCCCGGCTCGGTGTGGAAGCTGGTGCTCGCGTCGCTGTGGTGGGAAAGCGGCCGCGGAGACGACGAGATCGGCTGCCCCGCGAGCGTGACGGTGGGCGGGCGCACCGTGCGCAACTCCTCGCCCATGCGGCGTACGCTGGCGGGCCCGCGCGAGATGCTGGTGTACTCGTGCAACACGGCCGCGGTACGGATGGCGCTGGCGCTGCGCACCGCGCTGGGCGCCGGCGAGGTGGACGCGCGCATCCGCCGCCTGGGCTTCGACGCGGGCGAGCCCGCCGCGCGCGACACGGGGTTCTGGGCCACGCACTCGGATGCGTTCCGCGCGCGCATGAGCCCGCTCCGCGCGCGCACCGGCCTGGGCGCGAGCACGCCCGAGGCCGACTGGGCCGACTTCGCGCTGGGCACCCGGCGGGTGGCGGTGAGCCCGCTGCACGTGGCGCGCTTCATCCAGGCGATCGGCAACGACGGCGTGATGATGCCGCCCACGGTGGACGCCGCGCTGGCCGGCCGCTCGCCGGGGCGGCGCACGCTGTCCCCCGCCACCGCCGCGCGTTTGCAGGATGCGATGCGCGACGTGGTCACCCGCGGCACCGCGCGGTCCGCCGGGGCGGTGCTCGCGGGCTCGCCGTGGCGACTGGGCGGCAAGACCGGCACGCTCCCCGGCCCGTCGCGCGAGACCGACGGCTGGTTCGCCGGCCTGGCGTTCGACGCCAGCGGCCAGGCGCGCTACGCCGTGGTCGTGCGCCTTCCCGGCGGCGGGCCGGGCGGCGGCGCGCCGGCACGGCTCGCCGCGCGCATCGTGCGCATGCTCCCGGCGCAGGCGGCGGCGAGCCGGCCGTAGGCAGCGAGGCCGGATGCGGAAGAGGCCCGGGCTCTCCACGAGCTCCGGGCCTCTTTCGTTCGTTTGCGACCCTCAATGCATTGCGCGGTTTCGCCCCATCGCACCGCCCTCACCCGCCTCTGACCAACAGGGCACCGCCACCCCGCCGCAGTTCCACCGGCTCCGCCATGTTCGATGGTCGGCGCATACGGCTTCGTTCCCTTTTCCATGAACTTCGACAGCCCCGAGGGCGACATATCCACTTCAAGCGCGACTCCCCGCAGCGTCGAGCGATTCACCCGGTCCCGCAAAGCGACACGGAACCGCTCCAGTTCTTCGGGCGTGACACCCCGGCACGCTGACACGGCGTCCCCCGCCATCATTTCCCCCTGCTTCGCATTGCGGTTGCGGGCGCCGCCACGGGCTTGCGCGTCTTAACCGATGGTCGCGCGAGACACGCATGCGGACCGGCGGTGCGTATTCTTCGCGGACCTTTGATTCCATCCAGTCGGCGAACGATTGCGCAAAGCCGTTGGCTGGACACCAACGTTCGGCCCAGTACGCGCGTAGCCTCCTCACCTCCGCCAGCGCCGCCCTCACGCCGGGCGGGAAGCAGTCCGCCACCTTGCCGTCGCGCCTCCATCGTTCAAGCAGGAGCTGAACGTTTGCCCCGTCGCGCCTCACGTCGTGTTGCACGACCGGCGCGTCTTTCCACATCTCCGGGTGCAGTTCCCCGCTTCCGCCCATGAAGCTGCAGGATGACGGCACCCTGCGTGGTTCTTCGGCCACGGGGCCGTCACCCGCCCCGCCGCCGAGGCTCCCGCCACTCTACCACGCGCGCGATTCGGCCCGACGCCGACACACGCCAGTAGACCACCGGCTGGTCCCGGCCCCACGCCAGCTTCTCATCGCGCTTCTCCACGAGGCCGGCGCTTGCCAGCCACTTCAACTCCATCGAGTCGATGCGGAAGTAGCGATCGGTGCCGTTCCTTCCGTTCAGCTGCTCCACGAACAGGGTCAGCTCCCGACCCGTGCGCCACCCGCGCCCTGCGAATCGCTCCGGGCCTTCCTCGCAGGCGCGGCGAAGCACCTCCAGGGCGTTCAGAGGCCCGGGAGCGATGTAGATAGCCGCATCCTTCTCCATTTCACCCGGTACGCGGATACGCTCGCAGGCTTCCCCCGAGATATCCGCATGCGCCCGCGCGCCCGCGCCATTCACCCGGTACAGCCACGACTCTTTCCCCGTGCCGGGCAGCGCGACGTTCACCCGGTCGACCAGCCGAGCCGCAAAGAGGCGTGGCAACTGGCCGTCCATCCGCAGCCGGGTCGCCTCCTCCACGTCGTGCATGTGAGCCCACCCGGTGACGCCGCGCAGCTCGTAGCCGCCGCCGTCAATCACCAGCCGCACCAGATATTCGAGGACCGCGAGGACGTACGGGTCCTTCATGACGCGTTCGCCGGTGATGCTCATGCGACGGGGGCCTTGCTTGAGGATCATACAAGGACGCCAGCGGTGAACGGGTGCCCCGCGCTGGGGGGAGGTAGGGACCGTCCCTTCCGTTTGCTGCCCCGAATATCAAACGACGGGTATCGATCCGTAAAGATTGCGCCAAAACATTGCCAACTGAGGAATGGCGGCGGGTTGGGAGCGCTTGCGTAAGTGAGTCCCGTTCGGGCGTAAGCTGATGCGTTTCAACAGTCTTTGAGAAAGTCGCGTGTGTGGCAGCATGCGGAAACAAATAGGTGCGGTGGCGTATTCGGCACGGGTCGGACTAATTTTGGCTTGTTCGTCCACGTCGGGGCGACCCTTGAACTCTCACTTTCGTGGAACTGGTCAAAAAATGAATAAGCGTCGCATGCTCGCCGCCGGACTCGCCACGCTGGCGCTCGCCGGGTGCAACTCGGACGTGATCACCACACCCGAGTCTCCTTCCCGCCCCTTGCGTGACGGAGGCGCCTATCTTGGCGCCGGGTTCAACGTACAGCCGGCGCCGAACACCACGACCGCCACCGATAGCAGTGCCCAACGCGGCGGCGCATACCTGGGCGCGGGGTTCTGAGATCGGTTTCGCCAAAGCAAAAGCCGCTTCCGGGTCAACGACCAGAAGCGGCTTGCTTGCGCAGTCGCCGCACGAAGCGGCGAACAAAGCGGCGGATCTCTGGGGACGCGGGCAGGTCCTGGTCCGGTGGTTTGCTGTGGAGCTCTGCTAACACCGTTGTAGCCCGGTGTAAGGCGGCAGGTTCCCGCCGCTGCTCGGCGGCCGAAATGGCTTCCTGTAAGGTAGCCTCTGCCTTTCGGAACAGCCCGAGCGTCCTCGCCCCCTCTGCAAGTTCGATCAGGGCATCTGGAAGCGTTTCGGCGTGAGCATCCCCACGCCGGTTAGCCTCCAGCCACAAACCCGTGAACGTCTTGCGGTCCCCCATCGCTGCTACGGCACGTGCGAGGTTGCCAAGCGGTACAAGCCGATCCGGACTATCCCCGAGCAACGGTAACGCAGCTTCGAACAACGGCCGCGACGACGAGAAGTGCCGATGGTCTGAGAGGAATGCGCCGGTGTCGCTTGCGAGTGCTGCAAGCCGGTGATCCCCGGGACCGTATAGCTTGTACGCGGCAATCGCGTGCCGAATTCCCTCACGAAAGTTCCCAACGGAAAGCGCGATCAGATAGTGGCGAGCGGCAGCGGCCAGCTTTGGAAGCCGCCCTCCTTTTGCGCGGCGCCACGCGCGGACGAACCGCTTGCGCGCCCGATCGGGATTACCGCGCGCCTGCTCTAGAACACCCCATCCAAGGAATGCAGAGGTATACGCCGCATCATCATCCGCCCGTCGAGCCAGCCCGACTGCGCGTCTGAACCACCCTTGAGCTTCTTCATACCGCGAGTTGCGGCGAGCCGCCCGACCGGCCCGGAAGGCCAAATCTGAGTTTTCGCTATCGACACGCGCGGCAGCTCGCGAAAAAACCAATTCCGTATTCGTTAGGCCCATTCGATTAGCCCACTCGGAAATGGCTGCGCACGCGCTCCCGAGCGCTTGCGGCGTGATCCCGGCGGGCTCCACGGCAAGCATCAGGAACGCCGTACGGGCGCCGCGCAGCGATTCGGGAGTTGCCGCAGCCTCAATCCAACCCGGCATTTCGTACAGAACGGAAGGTGAGCCGAATAGCCCCGTCCGCGCTCCCGGTCCGACCTGAGACCAGAGAAGTGCGTCCCGAAGCCACTGAAACAACGAGGTAGCGATATCGCGGGGTAGCTCATCTAACAATCTCAGCCCTTCAACCTCCGTCGCACTCTCGCTTGGCGCTGGTGCGACGATCCACCGCCGTCTTTCCTCCCTCCCTCTGTCGCTCCCTTCCGGCTCCGGCTTATCCAGATAGACCATTCGCAGTGGCTTGAGCGCAAGACAGCGCATACGGAGCGCACGCATTTAGGATACTGGATGAACGTAGTTACGGAGTAAACACCGCCGCAAGCGTTGTCGGAATTAGATGTGGCCGCCTCACCCACACGACCGATCACGACCCACGTCCGTCGTTCAGTTTGCACTCCTGTTGGAGGATCGCGGCGGTTTCTGCGCGGGTGTAACCGTATGGCGGAGGGGGCAGCACAGCGCGGGGCGCCGGTGGCGTCCTGCTGGCGGGTGTCGGGGTAACTTCATGCGCGGGTAAGAACTTTCACGAGCCGACGCCGAAGTATTCCGCCGCGACGGTTGCGGAATACCTCGCAAACTGCGCGAGGCTTCCAAGGATCATCACGAGGGTGACGGTCCGTTTCTCTCGCGTGGCTTCGGTGCGGCGAGCCAGCCGATCACGCCGAGGGCGGCGACGCACAGGTTCAGCGTGACGGGGGTGAATGCCGCGGGGGTGAAGCGCGGGGAGCCGATCATGATCCCCGGCGTGATCACCGCCATCGCCACGGTGGCCACCAGCAGCAGCGAGCGGATGCGCCACGCCAGCAGCAGCACGAGCGCGTAGGCGACCTCCGCCACGCCGATCCACATCACCATGCTCGCGGCGCGCTCGGCGGACAGGCCCGAGTCGCGCATCAGCTCCTGCTCGTCCGGGTGGCGGTAGAGGAGCTTGGGAACGAGGCCGTGCCAGAGGAAGACGAGCGCGAGCGTCACCCGCGCCACGGCGTGGACGGTGGACAGGCGCCTGGATGCGAAGTCCGCGGATGGATCGTCCATCGCCGTCAGCGAGACGGGCGGGTGTACACCACCTGCCCGCCGACCACCGTCATCAGCACGCGGGCGTCGCGGATCGTCTCGGGGGCCACGGTGCGCAGGTCGCGGTCGATCAGCACCCAGTCGGCCAGCTTGCCGGGCTCCAGCGTCCCCTTCTCGCGCTCCTGGAAGAGGCCGTGGGCGGCTCCGGCGGTGTAGGCGCGCAGCGCCTCGTCCACCGTGATC
>DASQLJ010000788.1:0-4371 GCA_035630095.1 Longimicrobium sp. | reverse complement strand
TGTATCCTTCGGTGCGGGCGATCTCGGCCCCGTTCAGGCGGCCGCCCACCTGCACCTTGATCCCTTCGGCCCCGGCGCGCATGGCGTTCTGCACCGCGCGCTTCATGGCGCGGCGGAAGCTCACGCGCTGCACCAGCTGGTGCGCGATCGAGTCGGCCACGAGCTGCGCCTCGACCTCGGGGCGCTTGACCTCCTCCACGTTGATCGCCACCTCGTTGCCCGGGCTCAGGCGGGCGAGCTCGTCGCGGAGCTTGTCCACCTCGGCGCCACCCTTCCCGATCACCACGCCCGGACGGGCGGTGTGCACGGTCACGATGGTCTTGCCCGGCTTGCGCTCGATGTGGATCTCGCTCAAGCTGGCGTGCCCCAGGCGCTGGCCCAGGTACTTACGGATCTTCCCGTCCTCGACCAGCTTGGCCGGGAAGTCGCGCTCGGCGTACCAGCGGCTCCTCCAGGTGGCCACGATCCCGAGGCGAAAGCCCCTCGGATGCGTCTTCTGTCCCACGGCGGTTACTCCTTCCGGTCGACGACGATGGTGAGCGCGGTGGTCCGCTTGATGATCGGCGTCGCCCGCCCCATGGCGCGGGGCGAGAACCGCTTCAGCCGCGGACCCTCGTTGGCGTAGGCCTCCTTCACCATCAGCTCGTCGACGTCGACGAACGCGCCCTGGGCGTCGGCGGCCTGCGTGGCGTTGGCCACGGCCGAGCGCAGGGTCTTCTCGATCGGGCGGGTCGCCGCCTTCTTCGAGAACTTGAGGATCGAGTACGCCTCGTTCACGCCCCGGCCGCGGATCAGGTCCAGGACCAGTCGCATCTTGCGGGGGCTCATCCCGACGTTGCGGGCGATGGCACGTGCCTTCATGTCAGTCATCTCCCCTCACCGCGCCTTGGCGCGCTTGTCGACGAGCTTGCCGCCGTGCCCCTTGAAGGTGCGCGTGGGCGCGAACTCGCCGAGCTTGTGCCCCACCATCTGCTCGGTGAGGTACACGGGGATGAACTTGTTGCCGTTGTGCACGGCCAGCGTGTGGCCGACGAACTCGGGGCTGATGGTGGAGCTTCGCGACCAGGTCTTCACCACGCGCTTCTCGCCCCGCTCGTTCATCGCCCGGATCTTCTTGTTGAGGCTGTCCTCGATGAACGGCCCCTTCTTCAGGCTCCTTGGCATTCTTCCTCTCGCACTTAGTCTCCCCGCGGGCCTGCGATTCTCCCGCGGGTCGGAGTCCACGTGAGGCCGGGGATGTCCGGCTCCAGTGGTGGACGCGAACGTAAAGTGCCCGGTCCCCGGTCCCCAGTGCCCAGTGATCGCTCACTGGGCACTGGGCACCGGGCACTTCGGCACTGCTGTATTACTTCGTCGCCCGGCCGCGCTTGCGGCCGCGGACGATCAGCCGGTTCGACGCCTTCTTGTTGTGGCGCGTCTTCACGCCCTCGGGCTTGCCCCACGGGGTCACCGGGGGACGGCCGCCCGAGCTGCGGCCCTCGCCGCCGCCCATCGGGTGGTCGACGGGGTTCATCACCACGCCGCGCACCTTGGGGCGCTTGCCCCGCCAGCGGTTGGCGCCGGCCTTGCCGATCGACTGCTTCTCGTGGTCCACGTTGCCCACCTGGCCCACGGTGGCCATGCACTCGCGGCGCACCATGCGCATCTCGGTGCTGGGCATGCGCAGCGTCACGTAGTCGCCTTCCTTGGCCGCGATCTGCACGCCGGAGCCGGCGGAGCGGGCCATCTGCCCCCCCTTGCCCGGGCGCAGCTCCACGTTGTGCACCGTGGTGCCCAGCGGGATGTCGGCCAGCGGAAGCGCGTTGCCGGGCTTGATGTCGGCGCCCGCGCCCGAGACCACGGTGTCGCCCACCTGCAGCCCGCGCGGGTGCAGGATGTAGCGGCGCTCGCCGTCCTCGTACACCACCAGCGCGATGTTGGCGGTGCGGTTGGGATCGTACTCGATGCGCTCCACCTTGCCGGGCACGCCCGCCTTGGTGCGCTTGAAGTCGATCACCCGGTACAGCCGCTTGTGGCCGCCGCCCTTGTGGCGGCTGGTCACGTGGCCGTGGTGGTTGCGCCCGCCGGTGCCCGAGATCGCCTCGGTCAGCGCCTTCTCGGGGCGGCCCTTGTGGGTCACCTCGGAGAAGGTGTTGGTGGAGCGGAAGCGCGTGCCGGGCGTCACCGGCTTGAACTGCTTGGTCGGCATCTTACACCCCCTCGAAGAGCTCGATCGCGTCGCCCGCGGCGAGCGTCACGACGGCCTTCTTCCACGAAGCCTTGCGCCCGGCGTGCTTGCCCATGCGCTTCTGCTTGCCCGCGTAACGCATGGTGCGCACATCGCGGACCTTCACGTTGAACTGCTTCTCGACCGCCTGGGCGATCTCGATCTTGTTGGCGTCCTTGGCCACCACGAAGGTGTACGCGCCGAGCTTGTCGAGCTGCTCGTGGCTCTTCTCGGTGACCAGGGGCCGCACGATCACGTCGTGGATGTTACGCATTGACCACCTCCGCGGCGCCGGCGTTCTGGTTCTCGGCGGTGTCGCCGCCGTCGTTCGGGGCGTCCACGGCGTCGGCGTTCGCCGCCTGCGCCACCGCGTCGAGCGCGGCCTGCTCGATCACCAGCTGCCGCGCCACCATCACGTCGTAGGCGCTGGCCTGGGCGAAGGGCATCACCTCCACGTTCGGGAGGTTGCGCGCCGACAGGTACACGTTCTCGTTGGCGCCGCTGGTGAGCACCAGCACGCGCTTGGCGTCCTTCAGCCCGATCTTGCCGAGCAGGTCGGAGAAGACGCGGGTCTTCGGCGCCTCGGCGGCCAGGCGCTCCACCACGGCGATCTCGCCGTTCAGCGCGCGCTGGTTGAAGGCGCTGCGGCGCGCCAGCGAGCGCACCTTGCGGGGCACGTCCTGGCGGTAGCTGCGCGGGCTGGGCCCGAACACGATGCCGCCGCCGCGCCAGTGCGGGGCGCGGGTCGAGCCCTGCCGCGCGCGGCCGGTGCCCTTCTGGCGCCACGGCTTGCGGTTGCCGCCGCTCACCTGGCCGCGGGTCTTGGTGGAGGCCGTCCCCTGGCGCTGGTTGGCCAGGTACGCCTTGATCGTCTGGTGCAGCGCGGCCTCGTGGACGCGCCCGTCGAACAGCTCCTCGGGGAGCTGAACGTCGCCGCCCTGTTCGCCGGCGGCGCTGTAGTATCGTGCGGTCAGCATCTCACGGCCTCACTGCTTCTGGATGTAGACGACGCCGTTGATCGGGCCCGGCACCGCGCCGCGCACGTACAGCAGGTTGCGCTCGGCGTCGACCTTGGCCACCAGCAGGTTGCGCACGGTCTGCTGCACGTCGCCCATGTGGCCCGGCATCTTCTTGCCCTTGATGACGCGCGACGGGTT
Organism: Longimicrobium sp.; assembly: GCA_035630095.1. Classification (GTDB taxonomy): domain Bacteria; phylum Gemmatimonadota; class Gemmatimonadetes; order Longimicrobiales; family Longimicrobiaceae; genus Longimicrobium. The sequence goes on along the minus strand of DASQLJ010000788.1, from coordinate 1,008 downwards.
GGTGCCCGCGCCGATGGAGCCCGGCGCGCGGTGCACGCGGGTGGCGCCGTGCGAGGCGCGCCCGCCGTGGAAGCCGTGGCGCTTCATCACGCCCTGGAAGCCGCGGCCCTTGGTCACGCCGGTCACCTTGACCCGGCCGCCCTTCTCGAAGCCGTCCACCGTGACGGTGGCGCCGACCTCGGGGGCGTCGTCGAAATGGAATTCCTTGAGCACCGCGGGCGTGGCCTCCAGGCCGGCCTTGAGGGCGTGGCCCTTCTCGGCCTGCGTCACGCGGCGGTCCTTCTGCTGCCCGAAGCCGAGCTGGACGGCGGTGTAGCCGTCCTTCTCCTGGCTGCGGACCTGTACCACCGGGCAGGGCCCGGCCTCGATGACGGTCACGGGAACCACGGTCCCGTTGTCCTCGAAGATCTGGGACATGCCCAGCTTGCGTCCGATGATGGCTGACATTCGCGCCTCCTCAATCCACCTTGATCTCGACGTCCACACCGGCCGGAAGATCCAGCTTCGTGAGGGCGTCGACGGTCTGCGGGCGCGAGTCGAGGATGTCGATGACGCGCTTGTGCGTCTTGAGCTCGAACTGCTCGCGGCTCTTCTTGTCCACGTGCGGCGAACGCAGCACGGTCCAGCGCTGGATCCGCGTGGGGAGCGGGATCGGGCCACTGACGGTGGCGCCGGTCTTCTCCGCCGTGCGGACGATGTCGGCCGTGGTCTGGTCGATCACCGCGTGATCGAAGCCCTTCAGCCGGATCCTGATCTTGCCTGCCATAGGTTGAACTTCCCTGGAAGTCGGTTGACGGTTGTGAAAGCAGAAGCGGAGGCGAGGGGCGCGGCGCTCGTGCGCGCGCCCCCCGTCTCCCGCCAACCGGCTTACTCGACGATCTCGGTGACCACGCCGGCGCCCACGGTGCGGCCGCCCTCGCGAATGGCGAAGCGCAGCTCCTTCTCCATGGCGATCGGGGTGATCAGCTCCACCACCATCTGCACGTTGTCGCCCGGCATCACCATCTC
>DASQLJ010000787.1:0-7332 GCA_035630095.1 Longimicrobium sp. | reverse complement strand
TCCCCACCGCGCGGCGCTTCCACCTGCGCGCGCTGAAGGCGGCGCGGCGGCACTCGCTGCGCTCGATCCAGGGCTCGGCGCAGCACGACCTGTTCGTGATCGCCGCCGGCCACAACCACAAGGAAGAGGCCGAGCGCTACGCCCGCGGCGCCTTCGAGAGCTACGGGCCCGAGCACCCGCGCCTGGCCGCGCTGGCGCACGACATCGGCTTCTTCTGGATGGAACGCGGGCACTTCGCCCCGGCGCTCACCGTGTTCGAGGCGCTGCTGCCGCACATCACCCGGCACCAGGACCGCCTGGAGGCGCTCGCCAACATCGTGCGCGCCGCCGCGGGGGCCGGCGAGCGCCGGCAGTTCGAGCACACCTGGGACGAGGTGTGGGACGGCCTGGCGCGCGACGAGTCGGCCGAGAACATCGCGGCCGTGCTGCTGGAGATGGCCCACGGCGCCGCGCAGCTCGGCGAGACCGAGCGGGCCGAGCGCGCCGCCGAGCGCGCCGTGCGCACCGCCCGCGAGCGCGGCGAGAGCAAGACGCTGCTCACCGCCGAGTCGGTGCTCGACTCGGTGCGCCGCACCCGCGCCGCCCGCGGCCGCCCCGCCGACACCCCGCGCCCGCCCGCGCCGGAAGAGACGGAGCTGTTCGCGACGGACCTGGTCCGCTCGCTCAACGCGTCGCTGGTCACCCGCTAGAACGGAGCGGCGCGGCTTCCCCCGCGGAAGCCGCGCCGCGGCTCGATTTCAAGACGCTGAAGATGCGGCGGTCACGCCCCCTCAGCGGTACCGAAAGACACACCACCGCCCCGGCCGAGACACACACACCTTCACCCTCCGGCTTGCAACCATGAAGATCGCCGCACGCCCCCTGCTGGTCCTGCACGGCAACGAGGATTTCCGCGAGCGCGTCCGCAAGGTCGCGGGCAAGGAGTACACCTTCCAGTCGGTGCCCGACTGGCCGTCGCTGGAAGAGTCGGTGCGCGACTCCCCGCCGTCGTCGCTGGTGGTGGTGAACCCGTACGAGGACTCGAACGGCCGCGCGGGCCCCTCGCCCTCGCTGCGCTCGCTGCTGGTGGAGTTCCCGTCCACCGCGGTGTTCGCCGCGCTGGAGGTGAAGCCCGACCGCATCGACGACCTGCGCACGCTGGGCAAGTGGGGCGTGGTGCAGGTGATCAGCATCGGCCACGACGACACGCCGCAGGCGCTGGTGCAGCGCTTCCGCCAGAGCCAGGGGCGCCCGCTGAAGGCGCTGCTGGAGAACACCCTCCCGCCCGACACCCCGGGGCGCGCCCGCGCCATCGTGGACGCGGCGGCCGAGGTGGTGGCGGTGGGCGGCCACGGGCGCGACCTGGCCCGCTCGCTGCAGCTTTCGCGGCGCACGCTGCTGCGCTGGTGCGAGCGCGCCGAGCTGCCGCCCCCGCGCAAGCTGCTGGCGTGGATGCGCATCCTGCTCGCCTGCGAGCTGCTGGACGACCCGGGCCGCACCGTGCTGTCGGTGGCCCACGCCTGCGGCTACTCGTCCGACAGCGGCCTTCGCCGCGTGACGCAGAAGTTCGTGGGCAGCAGCCCCACCGAGCTGCGCCGCCGCGGCGCCTTCGCCAGGGCCAGCAAGGTGTTCCTGGAGTCGCTCACGAAGTACCGGACTCAGCAGCCGTTCTGATGCGTCCGCCCGCGCGGCGGGCACCGCGAACGGGTGCGTGAGTGCGCGAGTGCGTTTGGATGAAGCGAGAAGGCCGGCTCCCGGGTGGGGCCGGCCTTCTCGTTCGGTGGAGGTCCAAACCGAATGAGATTCCTTTTCCGTCTCGTCAGCTCACGGCGACGCGGTCGAGCGCGGTGCGGATCGTGGCGCCGAGCTTTTCGGCGAGATCGGCGACGAACGGGGGATGGAGGAGGGTGCCGTGGGTGCCGCCCACGCGGTGCACGGTGGCGCCGCCCAGCGCGCGCGAGGTCCAGTACTCCACCGCGCCGTCGTGGGGCACCGCGCGGTCCGAGGCGGCGGTGCGCACGTAGGTGAGGTGGCCGTCGTAGCTCGGCGGCTCGTAGGCCACCAGCGCGCCCAGGTTCGCGCGGCGGACGCGGGTGAGGGTGAGGATCTCGTCCACGCGCGACATCGGCAGCAGGCGCGGCGAGCTCACCTGCCGCACCGCCTCGATCGCCTGCTGGCGGTGCGGCAGCCGGCCGATGCGGTCCACGCGCACCATCCCCGCCATCCCCCATCCCACCAGGTCGGCCACGATGCGCTGCAGCACGCGCGCGTGGTCCAGCAGCTCGGCCGGGTCCTGCTTCGGGCGGGGGACGCCGGTGTCGAGGAGCGCCACCATCGCCACCTCGGCGCCGGCCGCGCGCAGCCGGCGCGCCATCTCCCACGCCACCACCCCGCCGAACGACCAGCCGCTCAGCAGGTACGGCCCGTCGGGATGATGCTCGCGGACCGCCGCGGCGAAGAACTCGGCGATCTCCTCCGCCGTCTCCAGCGGCGCGTGGCCGTCGTCGATGCCGCGCGCCTGCAGGCCGAAGACGGGCTGGTCGCGCCCCATCAGCCCCGCCAGGGCGTGGTAGCACACCACGTGGCCGCCGCCCGGGGGCGCCAGGAAGAGCGGCGGGCGCGTGCCGTGGGGCTGCAGCGGGATCAGCGGCGGCTGCACGGCGGCGTGCTCGCCCTCCAGCACGCGCGCCAGCCCCGCCACCGTGGGCGCGGCCAGCAGCGCGGCCAGCGGCAGGTCGCGCCCCGTCTCCGCGCGCACCCGCGCCGCCAGGCGCGACGCGGTGATGGAGTTGCCGCCCAAGTCGAAGAAGTCGTCGTGGATCCCCACGCGCGGCAGCGACAGCGCGTCTGCCCAGATCGCCGCCAGCCGCGTCTCGGCGGGCGAGCGGGGCTGGGTGGCGCGGCCGGGGACGGCGCTTTCGGGTGGGGGATCGGCGAGCGCGCGGCGGTCGATCTTCCCGCCGGCCGTCCGCGGGAGCGCGTCCACCCAGGCGAAGGCGGAGGGGACCATGGCCTCGGGGAGGCGCGCGCGCAGGTGCTCGCGCAGCTCGGGCGCGGCGGGGCGGGCGCCGTCGCGCAGCACCAGCCACGCGATCAGCCGCCGTCCGCTCGCCCCGTCGCCGCGCGCGTCCACGGCGGCGGCGGCGATGGCCGGGTGCGTGGCCAAGGCGGTTTCGACCTCGCCCGACTCGATGCGCACGCCGCGCACCTTCACCTGCGCGTCGGCGCGGCCCAGGTGCTCGAGCGTGCCGTCGTCCAGCCAGCGGCCCACGTCCAGCGTGCGGTACATCCGCGTGCCCGGCGGGCCGAAGGGGGAGGGGACGAAGCGCTCGGCCGTGAGCCCCGGCCGCCCCGCGTAGCCGCGCGCCAGCCCGGCGCCGGCCAGCCACACCTCGCCCGGCGCGCCGACGGGGACCGGACGCAGACCCGCGTCCAGCACGTACGCGCGGCCGTTGGCGATCGGCGCGCCCACCGACATCCGCCGCACGTCGCGCGGGATCTCCCACGCGGTGGAATACGTCGTATCCTCCGTGGGCCCGTAGACGGCGATTACCCGCTGCACGCCGCCGGACGCGTGGATCTCGCGCGCGAGCGCGGGCGGCACCGTCTCGCCGCCGATCATCCACACGCGCACGGTGGGCGGCAGGTGGCCCTCGCGCAGCAGCTCCGCCGCGACGGAGGGGACGACGAAGCCCAGCCGCGGCGCGCGTCCGGCCGGAACCGGCTCCATCACCCCGTCGGTCAGCACCACGCACCCGCCCCACGAGAGGGTGCCGAAGATCTCCATCAGCGTGGAGTCGAAGCCGATGGACGTCGCCGCGAGCACGGTCGCGCGGTCCGCCTCGCCCACCGCGTGGCGCACCCAGTCGATCAGCGCGACGGCGCCGCGGTGCTCGATCTCCACCCCCTTCGGCCCGCCCGTGGACCCCGAGGTGGTCATGACGTACGCCAGGCTCCCCGCCACGGCGCCGCCGTCGACGTCCGCGTCGCTCTCGCCGGCGAGGTCCACGCGGTCCAGGTCGATGGACAGCAGCGCCGGTGCCTCGGTCAGCGCCGCGCGCGACGCGGCGTCGGTCAGCACGGCGGTCGCGCGGGCGCCGTGGAGCACGGCGGCGGCGCGGGCGGGCGGGTGCGCGGGGTCCACGGGAACGTAGGCGGCGCCGGCCTTCAGCACGCCGAGCATCGCCGCCACCAGCTCCGGCGTCCGCGCCATGCAGATGCCCACGCGCGTCTCCGGCCCCGCGCCCAGGCGGCGGAGGCGGCGGGCGATGCGGTTGGCGCGCGCGTTCAGCGCCGCGTACGTCACCTCCTCCGTCTCGCCGAACGCGATGGCGACGGCGTCCGGCCGCTCGCGCGCGCTCCGCTCGAAGAGGTGGTGGATGCAGGCGTCGGGGAACGGGCGGTCGCCGCCGCTCCACTCGCCGGTGAGGCGCCGGAGCTCGTCCGCGTCCGCCATCGGCACCTGCGCGAGCGGGCGGTCGGCGCCGGCGGTGAACGCGCGCAGCGTCGACTCCAGCCGCGTGAGGAGGCGGTACGCGGTGGGCGGATCGTAGAGCGTCGTCGCGAACTGCAGCTCGGCGTGCAGCCGGTCGCCCAGGTCTTCGATCACCAGCGTCATGTCGAACGCCGAGGCGCCGCCGTCCACCACCTTGAACGAGACGTCCGCGCCGGGGAACGCCGGGGGGACGGAGGCGCCGTCGCTCATCACCACCATCGACTGCACCAGCGTGGGCCGCGAGGGATCGCGCCGCAGGCCGGCGATCTCCACGATGCGGTCGAAGGGGAGGCGGGCGTGCTCGCGCGCGGCGAGCACGGTGGCGTGCGCGGCGCGGATGGCGTCGCGCACCGTCTCGCGCCCGGTGTAGCGGAAGCGCAGGGGGACGGTGTTGGCGAAGAAGCCCACCATCCCCTCCATCTCCGGCGCCCAGCGGTTGGCCACCAGCGTGCCGAGGAGGAAGTCGTCCTGGCGCGCATGGCGGTGCAGCACCGCGGCCCAGGCGGCGGTTAGCACGGCGAAGGGCGTGGTCCCCTCGCGCCGCGCGAGCGCGGCGATCTCCGCCGTCAGCGCGGGGTCGAGTACGCGCACGGCCTTGGCGCCCGCGAACGCCTGCGCCGCCGGCCGCGGCCTGTCGCCGACGATCTCGAACACGTGCGGCGCGCCGGCCAGCTCGCGCTTCCAGTGCTCCACGGCCGGCTCCAGCGCGCGGTCGTGCAGCGCCTTCCGCTGCCACGCCGCGAAGTCGCGGAACCCGGCCGCGAGCGCCGGGAGCACCGCCGCGCGCCGCTCGACCGCGGCGGTGTAGAGCTCGCCCAGCTCGCGCCGCACGATCCCCGTCGTCCACCCGTCGCCGACGATGTGCGCGAGCGCGAGGGCGAGAACGTGCTCGCCCTCGCCGACGCGGACCAGCACCGCGCGCAGGAGCGGCCCGCGCGCCAGTTCGAACGGGCGCGCCATCACCCCGCGTATGATGCGGCGCGCGTCGGCGTCGCGCTCGGCGTCGGTCAGCCCCGCCGCGTCCGCCGTCTCCCACCCGAACCGTGGCTCCGCTCCGACGGTCTGCACGGGCTCGTCGCCCGCCTCGGCGAAGGTCGTCCGCAGCGCGTCGTGGCGGGCGACGAGGCCGGCGAGCGCGGTTCGCAGCGCCCCCGCGTCCAACTCGCCGCGGATGCGGAAGCCGAGGGGGATGCTGTAGACGGACGCGTCCGGGCTCACGCGGTGCAGGAACCAGAGGCGCCGCTGCTCGAAGGTGAGCGGCACCGGCCCGGCGGCCGCGCGCGGAATGCCGGGCGCGGCCGCCGGCCCGCGCATCAACACCTTGTCCAGCAGCGCGCGCTTGGCGCGCGACAGCGCCGCCACGCGATCCGGAAGGTCGCTCATCGTGCCGGGGGAGAGAGGTGGAGCCGCGGGAGAACGCGAGAACGGCGGAGAGCGCGCGGAAGGGAGAAAAAGCGCGCGACGACAAGGATACAGCGGGGCGGACGGTAATACAACCGGGCGATCGGTGCGAGTTCCTGCGCTACATCCACCGCGTATCAACGAGGCTCGCTGTCTCATAGATACAAGGTCTGTATTAGCAAGTGGCTAATGTGTGCAGTGTATTAGTGGCAGGCCTTCCCCCATTGATCGTGGGTGTGATTCTTGGGTATTCGTTCTCAGCCGGGCATCATCTTACGAATGTACGAATGTCGATTTCACCGGGAGTGAAGCCGAGCGAGTCAGCTCCACCCCCGACGATACTTTTTCAGAACGTCAGGTCACCTCTTCCAGCAAGTCACCGCCGCCGTTGTCCATCAACCCTTGATCGTCATCAGCGGGGTCAGCTCCACGACGGGGCGGGCGAGGCCGGCGCCGGTGAGCGTCTCGACCACCGGGCCGATGCCCTTGTAGGCGTGCGGGGCCTCTTGCTTGATGTCCTCCAGCTTCTTCTGGATGATGTCGCGGCGCAGGCGCACGTCGGGGCGGCGCAGGTCCAGCGGGCCGACCACGCGGAAGCGCTCGAGGAAGCGCTGGAACTCCTCCTCGTGGCCGCGCAGCGCGGCGCCGCGCGACAGGGTGCGGCCCGCGCCGTGGCTGGCGCTGCTGAGCGCCTCGGGGTTTCCCTGGCCCGCCAGGACGAAGCTGCTGGCGCCCATCGACCCGGGCACCAGCACCGGCTCGCCGTAGTACTCGAACGGCGTCCCGGCCATGGCCTCGATGCTCCGCGCGGGGCACGAGCCCTTGCGGTGGATCGCCCACGGCTCGCCGCCGTGCTCCTCGCGCCAGATGAAGTTGTGCGGCGCGTCGTACAGCAGCCGGTAGTCCACCTCCGGGCCGCAGACGCGGCGCAGGCCGGCCAGCGCCGTGAGCGCCAGGAACAGCCGGTTGGCGAAGGCGAAGTTCCCCGCGTTGTGTAGCGCGTCCCAGAACAGCTCCGTCTCGGCCGCGTACCGGGGGCCCTGGGGGAGGACGAAGATCCCGTTCTCGGGGTGGCGCAGCGTGGGCGGGTAGATGTTGCGCACCACGTCGCGGAAGTGGCCGCCGCACAGGTGGCCGATGGAGACGGAGCCGGTGTGCACCATCACCGTCACCATCCCGGGACGGAAGCCCCAGGCGTGCGCGGTGGTGCCGTCCAGGATCTTCTCGACGCGCTGGATCTCGACGAAGTGGTTGCCGCCGCCGATGCTCCCGATCTGGCTGTCGCGGGTGAGCCGGCCTGCCGGGCCCATCCAGTCGTCCAGCCCGAAGCTGCGGCCGGCCTCAAGCGTGCCGCGGCGGTCCACCCGCGCCAGCTCTCCCTCCATGTCCAGCTCGTGGAAGAGCGACCAGACGCCCTCCGTCAGCGAGTGCGGCGTGGCGTCCAGCAGCCCGGACAG
>DASQLJ010000786.1:0-5095 GCA_035630095.1 Longimicrobium sp. | reverse complement strand
CAACCGTTTATATGCATAGAAGTGCAGGCGGGAGCGGATGTTGAAGCGAGGGCGGTGGCCGCGGGGGCCCTCTCCCTGGCGCGTTCCGGCGCGACTGCGTCGCGTCCGGAAAGCGCCTGTCCCTCCCCCAGAACAACTTGGGGGAGGGACAGGGGCGCTTCGCGCGGCTACTTCAGCGTGGTGCCGGACTCGTCAGGAGCGGCTAGGATGGGGGCAGGCCGAGGGATCCAATCCACTGTCGACCCAACGACTTATCCAGACCTACGGTCGATAGGTGACGGCGCCGTAGAGGCGCAGCTTGTGGCGATCGGGGTGGTCCAGCGGGTAGCCGGCGCCGCCGACCAGGCGCACGGAGGGGATGCGGAGCACGTTCATCGGCGGCGTGTCGAGCGCGGCCTCCACGCCGGCGACGCGGTACCAGGCGTCGTGCCCCTCGTCGGCGCTGAGGCCGGCAAGGTAGGGCGTCAGGCCGCGCAGCTGCGTGCTCAGGCGGTACGCCAGCAGCTCGCGCCCGCGCACCACGCCGAAGCGCGCCGCGGGGAGTGGGATGCGCTGGGAGAGCAGCGCGTCGTCGAAGAGCTGCGGCCGCACGCCGCCCACGGTGAAGCGCTCCCACGCCGGCGCGTCCGCGGACACGGTGCCGTACGTGAGCTGCGCGCGGGCGTTGAGGCCCAGCATCCCCACCCCCGCGGCCGCCGTGGCGACGCCGCGGGTCCACCCCTGCCCGTCCGTGCGCCCGAGCGTGCCGTTCACGGTGCCGGAAAGGCTCACCGACTGCGTTCCTCGCGAGCGGCTGAGCCCCGCCGCGGCCTCGGCGAAGGCGAGGGTGCGCGCGGCCGCGTCTCCCCCCGCGATCTCCAGCGCGCCGGCGGAGGCGCCCGCGCGCAGGCGGTGGCGCAGCGCGGAGCCCCTCCACGGCTGCTCGACGTAGACGGCGGCGCCGCCGTACCGCGCATCCAGCGAATCGTCCGGCGACAGCAGCGGCCGGCGCAGCTCCGACGGTTCGTGACGCATGCCGAACACGTCGACGCCGACGCTCGGCAGCCATCGGCGGTACACCAGGTTCAGCGCGCCGCCGCGGGGGGTGCCGACGCGCCCCGTGCTCCCCCGCAGCATCCACGTGAGCCGGCCGATGGGGTCGCCGTTCAGCAGCACCAGCCCGCCCGTGCCACCATCCGCGTCGCGCGCGGCGGTGGGGAGGATGCGGAAGCGGCGCGGGCCCAGCCCGTAGGCGCGCGGCGCGGGAAGCGCGGTGCGCGGCAGCGTGTCGGGCTGCACGGCGGCCACGCGCGGCGCCGCGGGCGCGAGCGTGGCGTCCAGCGCCACCCCCGGCCCGCGCGCCGCGCTGTCGCGCGCGATGCGCATCAGGTCCATCCCCCGCGCGTGCAGGGAAAGGTAGAAGATGCGCCCCGTCTTCCCCTCGGGCTCCGGCGCCGCGGCCGCGCCGGTCACGCGCGTCACCGGCCGCGACTCGCCGGTCGCCACGTCCACCGTCTCCACGTTGGCGACCCCGCCGCGCTCCGACACCAGCACCAGCGCGCCGCCGTCCGGCAGCCACGCCGCGTCGTACCTGCTCGCCCCATCGTCCCCGCCGACGGGGGTGACGGCGCCGCTCGCCACGTCCACCACCACCACCCGCCAGCGGCCGCCCTCCAGCACCGACGCCGCAATCCGCTTCCCGTCCGGCGAGAAGCGGGGGCGGTAGTAGACGACGTTCGGGCGCGACGGGACGAGCGTGCGCACGGCCCCGCTCGCCAGATCCACCGTCACCAGACTGCAGATGCCGCCCAGGCACTGCACGGCCGCGGCGGTGCGGCCGTCGGGCCCGGGATCGGGCCAGCGGACGGACGCGCCACGGGTGATCCGCCGCGTCGTCTTCTTCCTCCAGTCCCACAGGAACAGGTCGGGCCGCATGGCGCCGTCGCCCAGCGGCTCGTTGCGCGTCAGCAGGATGCCGCTGCCGTCGGGCATGAAGCGCGGCGAGTCGTGCGCGCGGCCGTTCATGGGGTAGAGCGTGGCCAAGGCGCGCTTCGCCGGGTGGCGCGATGGGACGTCGGGGACGTCCTCCGGGTCCTGCGCCAGCAGGGCGCGGCGGGCGCGGGCGGCGGCCGCGGTGTCCACCGGCGCGTCCGCCGTGCCCCACACGACGACGCGCGACGCGGCGGCGGTCGCGCCGCGCAGCACCACGGCCATGCGGGCGCCGTCCGGCGAGACGGCGGGGTCGCCGGTGCCCCAGTTGAGCCGCTGCACCGTGTCGCCCACTGCCAGGCCGGCGGTGCGGAGGAGGCCGCGGGCGGCGAGCGCGCGCTCGGTGACGTCGACGGTGAACTGGCCGTAGAGCTCCGCGGGATTCGCGCCGTACACCCCCGCGAACGCCGCGTCGAAGCTGCGATCGCGGCGGGCGCTCATCCGCCGCCAGAGGTTGGGCAGGCTCTGCTCGCCGCGCCGCGCCACCAGCCACTCCAGGAACGCGGACCCCGCCAGGTACGCCATCGCCCCGCCGTAGTAGCCTCCGCCGGCGCTCAGCTGCTCGTAGCGCGGCAGCCGCCCCTCCAGCGCCCACTGCCGCAGCACCGCCGCGCGCAGGGTGCCGTAGGGGCGGCCGCTGCCGGTGAGCTTGCCCTCGACGTAGGTGGCGTAGCCCTCGGTGAGCCACCGCGGCGCGCGGGCGGCCACGGGGCCGAGCTTCACCGGGAGGATGCGGAGGAACAGCCGCTGGCGCGGGTTGCGCGGCGGCCGCGCCATGTGCGCGATGTGGGCGAACTCGTGCACGGCGAGCTGCTCCGCCGGGTCGCGCGCGCTGCCGATGGCCGAGCGCGGGTCGGCCGGCGTGGGCCAGAGCGCGATCGCCGGCTCGTCCAGGAAAGGGTACGCGAAGCCGTTGGCCTGCGCGGCCGGGTCTTCCACCACGACCGTCACGCGCCGCGGCGGGGCGAACCCCACCAGTGCCGCCACCTCGCGGTGGATCGCCTCCAGCCGCGGCACCAGGTCCAGCGTCCACGCCTCCATCTCGGCGGGGTAGTGGACGGCGAAGTGCGGCGTGTTCACCGTGCGCCAGTCCAGGTGCGGGCGCGTGGCCACCTGCGCGGCGGCCGACGCCGGGCCGGCCAGCGCGACCGCGAGCGCCAGCAGCGCGGCGAGGGAGAATCTCTGCGTCACGAATCCAGTCGTCGGGATCGGGAGCGGAATCGGGCTACAGCATCGGGCCGCGAACCCTGCTCACGCAACCCGCCGGCCCGCCGCCACCCACGCGACCGATTCGGCCGCTCGGGAGCAGCGGTGGCGCAATTTGGACGGGATTGACATCTCAACGGAGATACGATTAGCTTGCAATCAGCCCCGCCCAGAACAGGTCGCAACGCAGGCTTCGAGGTGCCCATGGCGATCCAGGCCGCTGAAGCTCCAACCGTAGACGCCGAGATCGCCGCCGCCGCAGCCGCGACCGAAGCCCTCGCCCGCCAGTATTTCGGTGATACGGCCTACCTGCGCCTGGACACGCACGAGGACCACGAAACGGGGGAAGAGTCGACGGTGTTCGAGGTGCACTACTGCTTCGGCGATCCGGAGAACGACTTCGAACGCCTCGAGCCGCTGCATGAGGCGTTCATGGATGGATACGTGCACATCACCAGTCCCGATGTCCTCGCTCGCGTGATCCTGAAGCCGATCCCGAGCGAAACTGAGTGAAGCAGAATTGGTCTGTGAGCCCAAACTCCGAGGTGCGATATGGCTACCCAAGCCGCTGAGGCCCAGAACATAGACGCGGAGATCGCGGCCGCAGCAGCAGCGACCGAAGCGCTCGCACGCCAGTATTTCGGCGACGCGGCCTACCTGCGGTTGGACACGCACGAAGACCACGAAACCGGGGAAGAGAAAACGGTTTTCGAGGTGCATTACTGTTTCCCGGATGCTGAAAACGACTTCGACCGGCTCGTTGCGCTGCACCGGGCAGTAATGGACGCATGGGTGCGGAGCATGACGCGCGACCTACTTACGCAAATCATCTTCATGGCAATTCCCACCGATGCCGATTAGGCCGACAGAATTCTTCGAGGCGGCACAAGCACTCAATCGGCTGCGCCCGCCACTCGTCTCGGATGAAGTCTGTGCACGAACGATGGCGAACCGGATGTACTACGCCGCATACCTCGAGGTTCGCGAAGCCATCCGTGCGCAGACGGGCGACCAGACCTTCGACGCGACGCACACCGCATTGGCGGCTGCGCTCGCTCGCGCCGTGGATCCAGGTGTGCAGGCAGTCGGCGCGAGACTCGAGAGTCTCAAACAATCCGGGAAACCTCGGACTACAAAGTCGATCGAAGTATATCGAAGGTCGCGGCGGCGCTTCACCTTGACGACGCGCGGTACGTGCTCGAAAACGTAAGACGGTTGAGCGGCCGGTTTCCCATGGTCCGCCGTCGTTAGCTGATACCCGGAGGTGCAGGCCCTCGGCGCACGGCTCATGAGGCTCAAGACGATTCGCGAGGAGTCGGATTACCGGGTGGACCACAGCATCTCGAAGGTCACCGCGGCGCTCCACCTGGACCACTCGCGATTCATCCTCGACAATGCCCACAAATTGCTGGGAAGGTTCCCCCACGTCCGCCGCCGCTAGCGGGGGCTGCAACCCGCGTGGTAGACTGGCCCGCTGCATCTCGACGCACCGCCGTCTCTCGGACCGCCGAACTCGCCCCGGATGACGAAAACGCTCACCCTCGCCCGTGCGTTGGCACTGGCCACGTTCGCCGCCGCGTGCACGCAGCCGTCCCCGCCGCCCGCCTCCGCGCCGGTGCCGGCACCCGCGACGATCGCCGCCGCGGGCACGTCGCCGCGGCTGGCGGGGCTGGAGCGCGAGGTGCGCGAGATCATCCGGCGGCACGCGGGCGACACGGCGGAGGTGTCGGTGGCGTTCCGCGACCTGCGGACGGGGGATTCGCTGCTGGTGGACGGGCATCGCTCGCTGCACGCGGCCAGCACCATGAAGGTACCGGTGATGCTGGAGCTCTTCCGCCGCGCCGACGCGGGCGAGATCCGGCTGGGCGACTCGGTGGCGGTGCGCAACGAGTTCCGCAGCATCCTGGACGGCAGCGCCTAC
>DASQLJ010000785.1:0-4005 GCA_035630095.1 Longimicrobium sp. | reverse complement strand
CCCTCTGGGGTTTGACTACCGGGTACTCAACCTTCTTGCGGCGGGATAAAGCAAAGGGTGTGCCGTAACCTAAATTCGGCAGGCGTCCGCACTTCCGGAAACGGGCGTTGCCGCCGTGCCGCACCCCCGATACTTTCCCGCGCCATGCCCCCCTCCCTGATCCCGAACGTGCCCCCCGGCTCGCAGGACCTGCTGGCCGGCGACGTGCGCCGCCGCCGCCGCGTGCAGCGCACCTGGTTCGCGCTCTCGGAGGCGCACGGCTACCAGGAGGTGATCCCGCCCACCTTCGAATACGAAGAGGTATTCACCCGCGGCGCCGGCCCCGAGCTGGCCGCGCGGCTGATCCGCTTCGTGGACCGCGACGGGCGGCTGGTGGCGCTGCGGGCCGACTTCACCAGCGCGATCGCGCGGATGGTGGCCACGCGCTTGGCCGACGCCGAGGGGCCGCTGCGGCTGTCGTACGCGGGGAAGGTGTACCGCCAGGAGCCCGAGGGCGTGGGCCGGCGCCGCGAGATCTTCCAACTCGGCGGCGAGCTGATCGGCGACCCGTCCGCGGAGGCGGACGTGGAGGCGCTGCGGCTGGTGCTGTCGCTGATGCGCGAGCTGGGGGTGGGCGAGTTCCAGATCAACCTGGGCGACATCCGCTTCATCCGCCCGCTCCTGCAGGGCCTCCCCCCCGAGCAGGCCGAGGCGCTGCGCACGGCCATCGATCGCAAGGACCGCGCGGCGCTGGCCGCCGGCGCCCGCGAGTTCGGCGCGCCGGCGGCGGTGGCGCGCGCGCTGGTGGAGCTGCCGGAGCTGATCGGCCGCGGCGACGTGCTGGCGCGCGCCCGCTCGCTCGCCTCGGGACGGGAAGCCGAGGACGCCATCGAGCGCCTGCGCCAGGTGGACGCGCTGCTGACCGACGACGAGCGCCGCCACGTGGTGTACGACCTGGGCGAGATCCGCGGGCTGGGCTACTACTCGGGGATCCAGTTCGAGGTGTTCGTGGCCGGCGTCGGCCGCGCGGTGGGCTACGGCGGGCGCTACGACGGACTCCTCGCCCTCTACGGCGCCGACCGCCCCGCCGTGGGCTTCGCGCTTGAGACCGACGCGCTCGCCGACCTGCTGGCCGAGGACGCGCCGTGAGCCGCCCGCTGCGCATCGCGCTCCCCAAGGGGCGGATGATGGACGAGGCGCTGCGCCTGTTCGAGCGGATGGGCGCCGCGCCCGGCCCCGAGGCGCGCGACAGCCGCCGGCTGATCCTCCCCTCCGCCGACGGCCGCTTCGAGTTCCTGCCGGTGAAGAGCGGCGACGTGCCGGTGTACGTGGAGGCCGGCGTGGCGGACGCGGGGGTGGCCGGGCTGGACGTGCTGGAGGAGACCCAGCCCGACGTGCTGCGCCCGCTGGACCTGGGCTTCGGCGGGTGCAGGCTGGCGGTGGCGGCCCCGGCGGGCGCGCCGTATCCGCGGCTGCCGGGCGGCGGGATCCCGCGCGTCGCCACCAAGTACGTGGAGAGCGCGCGCCGCTTCTTCGCGGGGCGCGGCCTGCAGGTGGAGCTGGTGCGCATCACCGGCTCGGTGGAGCTGGCGCCGCTGCTGGGGCTTTCGGACTGGATCGTGGACCTGGTGCAGACGGGGCGCACGCTGGACGAGAACGGCCTCGTGGTGCTGGAGACCATCGGCGCCTCCACCGCGCGCCTCATCGTGAACCGCGCCAGCCACAAGCTGCGCCTGGACGAGCACCAGCGCCTGATCGCGGACTTGGCCAGGGCGCTGGAGCAGGGGTAGGCGTCGGCGCATGCGGCGGCGGCCCCCTCCCCGCGCTCCGCGGGGGAGGGGGTGAACGGCGCGAGGCGGCATCCGTGCTCGTCCCACCCTCTCCCGAGAAGCGGCGAGAAGCGGGGGAGGGCGAGCGCTCTCAGGCGCGGGGAGGGGGCGCGGCGCTGCCGAAGCGAGACGACTTCCGCCTCGCACCGACCCAGCCGGCGCGAAGCGCCCCCCGTCCCTCCCCCAGGTTGTTTTGGGGGAGGGACAGGCGAGGAACGAGCCAGGGAGAGGGCCCGCGGCGTGTCGGAAACGCTCTGGATCTGTGGTTCGTGGGTGATCTGATCTCGATCTTTGAAGGCTTTGTGCTGAACATCCGTACCATCCGCTCCGCGCCGCCGTTCGCGGAGCTGCGGGAGATGGCCGCCGCCGCATCCACCGACGACCCCGCGCTGCGCGACGCGGTGGCGGCGATCGTGGGCGACGTGGCCGCGCGCGGCGACGCGGCGTTGCTCGAATACACGTCGCGCTTCGACGGCTTCGACGCCGGGTCGGCGGCGGGGCTGCGCATCCCGGCGGAGGCGCTGGCGCGCGCCGCGGCCTCCATCGACCCCGACCTGCTGGTGTCGCTGCGGCGCGCGGCGGAGAACGTGCGGCGCTTCCACGAGCGGCAGCGCGAGCACGGCTTCGTGGACTGGCTCCCGGACGGCTCGCTGCTGGGCCAGCGCATCACCCCGCTGCGGCGGGTGGGGATCTACGTTCCCGGCGGGCGGGCGGCGTACCCGTCGTCCGTGCTGATGAACGCGATCCCCGCCGCCGTGGCCGGGGTGGACGAGATCGCGATGGTGTCGCCCACGCCCGGCGGCGAGACGTCGCCCGTGGTCCTCGCCGCGGCGCACGTGGCGGGGGTGACGGAGGTGCTGCGGATCGGCGGGGCGCAGGCGGTGGCGGCGCTGGCGCACGGCACCGGGACGATCGGCCGCGTGGACAAGGTCGTGGGCCCCGGCAACAAGTGGGTGGCCGAGGCGAAGCGGCAGGTGTTCGGCCTGGTGGACATCGACATGATCGCCGGGCCGTCGGAGATCCTGGTGATCGCGGACGAGTGGGCCGACCCCGTGCACGTCGCCGCCGACCTGATCGGCCAGGCGGAGCACGATCCGGACGCGATCGCATGGCTGGTGACCCCCTGCGCCACGCTGGCGGAGGCGGTTCCGGCGGAGATCGAGCGCCTGCTGGCGCGCAACCCGCGGCGCGACGTGGCGCGCGCGGCGCTGGAGGCGAACGGCGCCATCGTCATCGTCCCGTCGCTCCTGGACGCGGCCGCCGTGGCCGACCTGCGCGCGCCGGAGCACCTGGAGCTGCTGGTGGCCGAGCCGCTGGCGCTGGCGGGCCGCATCTGCAACGCGGGCGCCATCTTCCTTGGCGCGCACAGCCCCGAGCCGATGGGCGACTACTTCGCCGGGCCCAACCACGTGCTCCCCACCGGCGGCACGGCGCGTTTCGCCAGCCCGCTGGGCGTGTACGACTTCGTGAAGCGCACCAGCCTGATCGGCTACTCGCCCGAGCGCCTGCGCGCGCATGCGGACGACGTCATCCGCCTGGCCGAGAGCGAGGGGCTGCACGGCCACGCCGAGGCGGTGCGCGTGCGGCTGCGCGGCGGAGCGGGGGAGTAGGGCTGGAAAGAACGGTCGGGGGAAGATGCGGATGTCCCACTCATCCCACGAATCGATCGACGCGTCGGTGCCGCCGGGCCCTCACCCGAAGAAACGGCTGTGCGCGTTTCTTCGACCTCTCCCGAACAACGGGGGAGAGGTGGCTGCAACGGCGGAACGCGTGTGGGAGTCCGGGTGGATACGGCTGCATGTTGACGACGTCGTCAGATTGAACGGCGCGCACCCGGGCCACTCGCGCCTTGGAACGCGCTGGCGCACTCACGCACCAGCGCACCTGTTTTCTACTTTCGCACTCCGTACCTTCGCACGCCCATGAACCTTCTCTACGCGCTGCTCTGCGAAGACGCAAACGAGCGGATGGACGGCCGGCTCGACATCCACGGCGTATTCCACCAGCTCTACGCGCCCGGCTTTCCGGCGGCGCAGGACCGGCTCACGCTGGCGATGGCGGTGGAGTGGGACCCGTCAGAGCGCGGGAAGCTCGAATTCTCGGTGGAGCTGGTGGACCCGTCGAAGAGCCCGGTGCTCAGCATCACCGGCCACACCGACGTGGGCGAGCAGCTCCCGCTGCAGGGCCCTCCGCAGAC
>DASQLJ010000784.1:0-8763 GCA_035630095.1 Longimicrobium sp. | reverse complement strand
CCCCCACCGGGAAGCTGGACCGCAAGGCGCTCCCCGCGCCCGACGAGGCGGCGTACGTCACGCGCGTGTACGAGGCGCCGGTGGGTGAGACCGAGGAATTGCTGGCGGCGATCTGGTCCGAGGTGCTGGGCGTGGAGCGGGTGGGGCGCCACGACCACTTCTTCGAGCTGGGCGGCCACTCGCTCCTGGCCACGCGGGTGGTGCTGGGGGTGAAGCGGCGGCTGGAGGTGGACGTGGCGCTGCGCGACGTCTTCGAGATGCCGGTGCTCTCGGCGCTGGCGGACCATCTCCTCGACGTGCAGCTCGCCCAGTTCGATCCCGGCGAGCTCGCGCGGATCACGCCGCCGATGCCCACGTTTTCCGGTGATTGAGTCGCCCGCGGTCCGCGCGGCGAGGTGCGCCACGGCGGCGCATCTTGCTGTCGCGTATATACATATGGTCTCCCAACCGTTAGAATCAGTCAGCTTTTGTGCACACGCCGCGCCACCGCGGGAGCAGCCCTTCGCCCCCGGACGCGCACCGCTCTCTTCACCGTCCCTCGTCCCCACCCGCCGCCTGGCGGGGGGAGAGGGATTCGCCCGCGTCCGGCGGACCGAACACGTCCGCCCCACGCACACCGGGAGTCACCAGTGAGCATCCTCCGAAGCGGGCATCGCCCCGAGGTGGCCGGATGAGCGCGCGCATGTCGTGGCTCGACTTCAAGCTCGGCGCGCGGATGCTCTTCAAGTATCCCGGCCTGACGCTGGTCGGCGGGCTGGCGCTCGCCTTCGGCATCACGCTCGGCGCCGCCTACTTCGAGCTGGTGAACGACACGCTCCGCCCCACGCTCCCGCTGGACCAGGGCGACCGGGTGGTGGGGATCCAGAACTGGGACCGGGCCGCCGCGTCCCCCCAGCTCCGCTCCATCCGCGACTTCGCGGCGTGGCGCGAGGAAATCTCGTCCGTGCAGGACATGGGGGCGTTCAGGACGGTGGAGCGCAACCTGATCGTGGACAACGGGGTCGCCGCGCCGGCCACCGGGGCGGAGATGAGCGCCTCCGGCTTCAAGCTGGCGCGCGTTCCCGCGCAGCTCGGGCGGACGCTGCTACCGACGGACGAGCAGGAAGGGGCGCCGCCCGTCGTGGTCCTGGGCCACCGCATGTGGCAGGGGCGCTTCGGCGGCGACCCGTCCGTGGTGGGGCGGACGGTGCGGCTGGGCTCGGTCGTCACCACGGTGGTGGGGGTGATGCCCGAGGGCTTCGCCTTCCCCGTGAGCCACCAGCTCTGGATGCCGCTGCGGCTGAACCCGCTCCTCTACCCGCGCGGGCAGGGACCCGAGATCCAGGTCTTCGGCCGCCTCGCGCCGGGCGCCACGGTGGAGAAGGTGCAGGCCGAGCTGACCGTGCTGGGCCGCCGCGCGGCCGCCGAGTCGCCCGACACCCTCAAGCACGTGCAGCCGCGGGTGATGCCCTACACCGAGCTCTTCGGCGCGGGCGGCGGGGCGGGGACGCAGCTCTACTGGTTCCAGGCGATCTTCGTGATGGTCCTGCTGGTCATCTCCGCCAACGTGGCCACCCTGGTGTTCGCGCGGACGGTGACCCGCGAGGGCGAGATCGTGGTGCGGCACGCGCTGGGCGCGAGCCGCGGCCGGATCGTGATGCAGATCTTCGTTGAGGCGCTGGTGCTGGGGCTGGTGGCCGCGGCGATCGGGCTGGTGGTGGTGAGCTGGGGATTGAAGCGGGCGATGAGCCTGTTCTTCGACGCGATGGGCGGCGCGGCGCCGTTCTGGTGGAACAACACGCTCTCGCCCTCCACCGTGGTCTACGCGGTCGGGCTGGCGATCCTGGGCGCCGTGGTCACCGGCGTGGTCCCCGCGCTCAAGGCCACCGGGCCGCTGGTGCAGACCGGCCTCCGCAACGCGGCGGTGGGCGGCGACTCCGGCGTGAAGTTCGGCCGCGTGTGGGCGGTGATGATCATCACCCAGGTGGCCTTCGCCGTGGCGATCCTTCCCGGCGCCATCGCCGGCGTGATGGGGTGGATCCGCGCCGAGTCGGCCGACCTGGGCTTCCCCGCGGAGCAGTTCCTCTCCGTGCGCCTGGAGATGGACCCCGAGAACCCGGCGACCGACTCGGCGATGACCCCCGCGTTCCTGGCGCGCTTCCAGGCGCGGTACCAGGAGCTGGGGCGGCGCGTTGGTGCCGAGCCGGGGGTGTCGGGCGTGACCTTCGCCGACCGCTTCCCGGGGATGGACCACCCGAAGCCGCGGATCGAGGTGGACGGTGTCCCCGCGCCCGCCGGCTCCGCGGTGGGGCACGAGGTGCAGACCGCGTCGGTGGACGGCGGCTTCTTCGACGCGCTGCAGGCGCCGATCGTGGCCGGGCGCAAGTTCAGCGGCGCCGACCGCGACGTGGTGATCGTGAACCAGGCGTTCGTGAAGGACGTGCTGGGCGACCGCAACGCGGTGGGCAAGCGCATCCGCTACCCGGGCGCGCGCGGCGGGCAGCCGGGCCCGTGGATCGAGATCGTGGGCGTGGTGCGCAACCTGGGGATGGACCGCAGCCGTGACCTGCTGAAGGGCGGCACGCCGGCGGGGATGTACCACCCGCTCGCCGCCGACCCCGGCGCGCCGGGCGGCGCCTACCCGGTGCGCATGGCCGTGCACGTCCAGGGCGACCCGCGGCTCTTCGTCCCCCGCCTCCGCGGCCTGGCCGCCACGCTCGACCCCAACGTGCGCCTCTACGACCTGGTGCCGCTGGACGGCCCGGCCGACGAGGGGAACCGCAAGGAGCGGCTGCTGAACAACTTCCTCGCCTCGGTCCTCGCGCTGATGGCGCTGATGGCGCTGTTCGTCTCCGCGGCGGGGACGTACTCGCTGATGTCGTTCACCGTGTCGCGGCGCACGCGCGAGATCGGCATCCGCGCGGCGCTGGGCGCCAACCCGCGCCAGATCGTCACCGCGATCTTCTCGCGCGGGCTCACGCAGATCGGGATCGGCGTGCTGGTGGGCGGCGCGATCTACGGCGCGATGGTGGTGGCGGGCGCCGGCGCGGGGAACCCGGCCACGGGCAACGAGATGGGCCTGCTGGCGATGGTCGCCGCGATGATGATGCTGGTGGGCGTTCTCGCCTGCGGGATGCCGGCCCGGCGCGCGCTGCGCATCGAGCCCACCGAGGCGATGCGCCAGGTCTGATGCGGAGTCCGGCGAGTCGGTGCCGGGGGCCGTCGCCGGAGACTACGGATGCGGGCGTGTCCCTCCGCTGCGCTCCGGGCCGGGCTTCGCGCGCCGTAGGCAACGATACCGCCGTTGCCACCGGCGCCGAGCCGCCGTCGCGCCAACGCCGGTCTCGCTCCGGAGACGTCGACGCGGGCGCGCCGGCGTCTCGGCCCTCCGGGCGCGAATCCCTCACGCAATCCGTTCGGCGGAACGGAGTTCGTGGGATCCGCATGATCCGCCGGGACGTCGTCGAGGCGGCGGACGGCCGTCCTTCGGACGGCGCGGACGGTGGCGGACAAGGAGATGGAATGTGCGCGGCGAGTCGCGCCCTTGCCGCCACGCCCGCGGATCGGCGGCTGCAGTTCGGGCATGCGCTGAGTGATCGAAATTTTTAATGTGGACACCCCCGGCCCCGCGAGCCGGGGCGGAGGCGTCCTCCACCCGATGAACGCGGTTGAGTGCGGCGGCGCCGCGGAGAGCGTGGCGGAGCGCGCCGGCGCGGAGGGCGCGGCCCGCCGCGGAGAGGGAACAAGCGTGGATCGGCGCCGGATCGCGCACGCCAGGCGCTCGCCCGTCGAGGCACACGATTCAGGAAAAGTTTCGCTCGCCGGGACGAGCGCGGGGGCGTGACCGCCCATCCCGCGTCCGATGCAGGTAACGCTTTGCGCGGCAAGGAATACCGCGCCAGAGGGTCGAAACGGCCACCTTGCCCGCAACCGCACCCGCTGGGGCCTTTTCCGTGGCTCGTTCCTCGCGGGTAGGCGCAAGCGGCGCGGTGCGCCGGGCGGGGCCCGAGACGGCTCCGTCGAGGCCGCACGAAGCGAAGGCGAGGGCGCCGGCGAGAGGTCGACGCCGCGAGGGTGGCGGAGGACGAGGCGCGTTGCCGCAGCGGCACGGCGCCAGGGCGAAACGGCTCCGGTACGGCGAAAAAGGCGAGGCGCACAGGCGCCGCCCAGCTATTTGAAACTCAGGGAGAATGCCATGTACCGGATCGCATTGATCAACATGCCGCTGGCCAACCTCGCCGCACCGTCGATCGCGCTGACGCAGATCAAGGAGGTGGTCAGGCGCAATCACGGCGACCGGGCGGAGGTGAAGATCCACTACCTCAACCAGGACTTCGCGCGCTACCTGACCGTGCCGGCGTACGGCAACATCAACTCCTTCGCGCACCACCCGATGGGGCTGGGCGAGTGGTTCTTCCGCCAGGTCGCCTTCCCCGACCAGCCCGACAACGCCGACGACTACTTCCAGCGCTACTACCCGCAGCACGACGCGCGCAACCGCATGATCCGCGAGTTCGTGCTGAAGCGCCGCGAGGGGCTGGAGACGCACTTCAACGACATGATCGACAAGTACGAGCTCGACAGGCAGGACATGGTGGGCTTCACGTCGATGTTCTCGCAGAACGTGGCGTCGCTGGGGATGGCGCGGCTGATCAAGGCGCGCAACCCGGCGGTGACGGTGGTGCTGGGCGGCGCCAACTGCGAGGCGCCGATGGGGCGCGAGGTCATCGACCACTCGACGGCGGTGGACTACGTCTTCTCCGGCCCCGCGCTGAAGAGCTTCCCCGAGCTGCTCGGCTGCCTGCTGGAGGGCGACGAGGCCGGCGCGCACCGGATCAACGGCGTGCTCTCGCGCGGGAACAGCGTGCAGCCGGCCGGGTGCGCGAGCACCGACGGCGGGATGGTTCCCATGGGCGGCACCAACGTGGTCCGCGGCATGGGCGACGAGCTGCCGATCAACGAGTTCGTGGAGCTGGACTACACCGAGTTCCTGGACGACTACGAGAAGGCCTTCCCGGTCGACCGGCCGCCCGCGACGCTCTTCTTCGAGACCTCGCGCGGGTGCTGGTGGGGCGAGCGGGCACACTGCACCTTCTGCGGGCTCAACGGCTCCACCATGAGCTACCGGTCGCTCAAGCCCGAGTTCGCCATCCGGCTGATGAGCTCGCTCTTCGAGCACCAGTCGCGCTCGTCGCACCTGGCCAGCGTCGACAACATCCTGCCCAAGAGCTACATCACCGAGGTGCTGCCGTTCCTGGACACGCCGACGAACATGAGCCTCTTCTACGAGGTCAAGGCCGACCTCTCGGAGGGTGACTTCGCGGCGCTCCGCAACGCGCGCGTCCTCGACATCCAGCCCGGCATCGAGTCGCTGAACACCTCCACGCTCAAGCTGATGCGCAAGGGCACGTCGGCGTTCCAGAACGTGCTCTTCCTCCTCAACAGCGTGCGCTTCAAGATCCACCCCGCGTGGAACCTGCTGATCGGCTTCCCGCGCGAGGAGATCGAGGTGTACGAGAAGTACCTCGACGACATCCCGCTGCTGGCCCACCTGCCGCCGCCCACCGGCGTGCACCCGGTGCGCTTCGACCGCTACAGCCCCTACTTCGCCGAGGCCGACGACTACGGGCTGGACCTGCAGCCGCTCGACTGGTACGCGCTGACCTACCCGTACCCGAAGGACTCGCTGAAGAACCTCGCGTACTACTTCGCCGACCACAACTACGGCGCGCAGTACGCGGCGAACACCGCGCGGATGATCATGAAGCTGCGCCAGAAGGTGGAGCGCTGGACCGCGCTGTGGAAGCAGTCGGAGCAGCGCCCGCGGCTGCACCTGCGCGAGCGGGACGGCGCCACCGTGGTGTTCGACTCGCGCTCGGGGGTGCCGGTGGAGCACGTGCTGAGCGACGCGGGGCTGGAGCTGCTCGCGGCGCTCGTCACCCCCAAGAAGGTCGTGAACCTGCGCACCGAGCTCCCCCTGGTGGACGTCGAGGGCGAGCTGGAGGCGCTGACCGAGAAGGGGCTCGTCTTCCACGAGCTGGAGCGGTACATGAGCCTGGTCGAGCGCTGGCACCCGATCAACCGCGTGGGCGAGCTCGCCGGCGCCACCGCCACCGCGGCCGGGCCGGGGTTCGCCTCGCTCGCCGGCGTGGGGCCGTCCATCACGCCCCTGCGCAACTGAGGAACACGGGCGGGGGACGCCTCGGCGCCCCCGCCGGCCCCCGCGGGAGGCGGCCGCCGGTCGAGCGGCGCCACCGCGCGGGAAGCAACTGGAGAGGCGATGCGGCGACGTGCCATGAAGCCGCACCCTTCGCGTCTAAACAGTTGGGAACGCCGTCCACGGCTGGGACCGGCTGAAGGGAAGCCGCCCCATCTACGTCATGGACGAACTCGGGTACCAGGAGCAGTGATGCCGTCGAACACCGGTGGGGACGGGCGGGGGATGGAGATCTTCGAAACCATGGAATCGGCGGTGCGGAGCTACAGCCGCGCCTTCCCGGTGGTGTTCACCACCTCGGCGGGCTCGCTGATGGAGGACGAGGACGGCAAGCAGTACGTCGACTTCTTCAGCGGGGCGGGGGCGCTCAACTACGGGCACAACCCCGCGGCGATGAAGCGGGCGATGATCGAGTACCTGGAAGGCGACGGCGTGCTGCACAGCCTGGACCTGGCCACCGAGGCCAAGGGGCGCTTCCTGGAGCGCTTCGCCGAGGTGATCCTGCGCCCCCGCGGCATGGAGTACCGGGTGCAGTTCCCCGGTCCCACGGGGACCAACGCGGTGGAGGCGGCGCTCAAGCTGGCGCGCAAGGCCACCGGGCGGCAGATGGTCGCCTGCTTCGCCAACGGCTACCACGGGATGACGCTGGGCGCGCTGGCGGTCACCGGGAACGCGGCCAAGCGCAGGGGCGCCGGCGTCAACCTCTCGAACGCCTTCCCGCTCCCCTTCGACGGCGACCTGGGCAAGGGGGTGGACACGCTGGACTACCTCGAGCAGCTGCTCGACAACCCGGGGAGCGGGATGGACCTCCCCGCCGCGGTGATCCTGGAGACGGTGCAGGCCGAGGGCGGGGTGAAGGTGGCGGGCGGCGCTTGGCTGCGCCGGCTCGAGCGCATCGTCCGCGCGCACGGCATCCTCCTGATCGTGGACGACATCCAGGTGGGCTGCGGGCGCACCGGCCGCTTCTTCTCCTTCGAGGACGCGGGGATCAAGCCCGACATCGTCTGCCTCTCCAAGTCGATCAGCGGCGCCGGGCTGCCGATGGCGCTGGTGCTGATCCGCCCCGACCTGGACGTGTGGGACCCGGGCGAGCACAACGGCACCTTCCGCGGCAACAACCTGGCGTTCGTCACCGCCACGGAGGCGCTCTCGTACTGGGAGGACGAGGCGCTCACGGTGGAGGTGGCGCGCAAGGCCGCGCGGATCACCACCCGGCTGGGCGAGATGGCGAAGCGCTTCCCCGCGGCCCGGGCGCACGTGCGCGGGCGCGGGCTGATCCAGGGGCTCTTCTGCGCCACGCCCGGGCTGGCCGAGGAGGTGTCGGCCGAGGCGTTCTCGCGCGGGCTGGTGGTGGAGACGGCGGGCCCGGGCGACGAGGTGATCAAGATCCTCCCCGCGCTCACCATCCCCGACCTGCTGCTGGAGCGGGGGCTCGACGTCATCGAGGAATCGCTGGCGGCCGTGCTGGCCCCGGCCGTCGGGGAGCTCGCCGCCGTCGCGTGAACGCGCGCGCGGCGTCCCCCGTCCACCCTGACCCGCGGCCGATGCGACCACTCGTCCTGAAGTTCGGCGGCACCTCGCTGGCCACCCCCGCGCGCATGCGCCGCGCCGTGCGGCGGGTGGCGGCCCACGCGCGCGAGGGGCGCGCGGTGATCGCCGTGGTCAGCGCCACCGGCCACACCACCGACCGGCTGGTGCGCTGGGTGGAGGCGCTGGGCACCGGCGGCGTCGCCGACGACCGCCTGCGCGAGATGGACCGCGCCCTGGCCACCGGCGAGGACCTGGCCGCCGCCCTCTTCGCCAGCGCGCTCTGGGGGATGGGGCTGCGCGCGGTGAGCCTGCGCGGCGGCGAGGCCGGCGTGATGGCCGACGGGGGCTTCGGCGCCGCCCGCATCCGCGAGGTGCGCACCGCGCCGCTGCGGGCGCTGCTGGACGCGGGGGTCGTTCCCGTGGTCGCCGGCTTCCAGGGCGCGCGCGGCGACGGCGAGACGGTGACCTTCGGGCGCGGCGGCTCCGACACCAGCGCGGTGGCGATCGCGGCGGCGCTCGGCGCCTCGTGCCACATCGTCACCGACGTGGACGCCGTCTACGCCCGCGACCCGCGGGTGGACGCCGCCGCGCCCGCCTTCTCGCACCTCACCCACGAGGCGCTGGTCACGCTGGCCGACGAGGGGGCGCAGGTGGTGCACCCCACCGCGGCGCGCCTGGCGCAGCGGATGGACGTGTCGCTGCGCGTCTACAGCTTCCGCGCCCCGCTGCGCGGCCACGCCGGCACCCGCGTCTACACCCCCGCCGGCGCGCGGGGGCTGGAGCGGACGCGGTAGGTCGATCGAGTGGCTCGACGTTTCGCTCGACGTCCGCCGCGGCGCCCGATGTCCGCGCCGACCGTCGGAACCGGGGACGCCGGAACGAGGACGATGGCGAGGGTCGAGCGGGTCGGGCGACGGGATGATCGTGGAGACGCGTCATGATCCGAAACGATCCGTTCGCCGACGCCGGGTCGCCGCGCTTGCAAACTGTAGTTTGTCGGCAATCCGGCGAGCACACGCGAGCTTATCCCGGTTGTC
>DASQLJ010000783.1:0-2481 GCA_035630095.1 Longimicrobium sp. | reverse complement strand
CTGGAACACGAAGCCGATCTCGCGGTTGCGGATGCGCGCGCGGTCGGCCGCGCTGAGCCCCGACACCGGCTCGCCGGCCAGCGTGTAGGTGCCGCTGCTGGGCGAGTCGAGCAGCCCCAGGATCGAGAGCAGCGTGGTCTTGCCGCACCCCGACGGGCCGGCGATCGCCACCCACTCGCCCTTGGCGATCTCCAGGTCGATCCCGGAGAGCGCGTGCGTCTCCAGGTCGTCGGTGAGGAACACCTTGCCCACGTCTTCCATGCGGATCAGCGCGCTTCCGCCGTTGCCATCGTTCATGCTGTCAGTGTCGGGTTGAGGATGAATCCACCGGGCTACTTCAGCTTCACCCGTTCCGAGCTCTCGTACTGCGACATGTCGGAGAGGATGACCACGTCGCCGGGCTGGAGGCCCTGCACCACCTCCACGCTCCCGGCCGAGCCGCGGCCCAGGCGCACGTTGGCGCGCACCGCCTCGCGGCCGCCGGGGAGGAGCTTGAAGAGGCCCACGGTGCTCTCGGCCTGGCCGTAGGCGGGGCGCCCCACGTGCAGCACGTTGGTGAGCCGCTCGATGTCCACGGTGCCGTCCACCGACAGGTCGGGGCGGGCGCCGCGGGGAAGCGCGCCCTCCAGCGCGATGTCCACCGCCACGGTGCCGTTCTGCGCCGCCGGATCGATGCGCACCACGCGGCCGGGGATCATGCCGTTGCGCGTGTCGATGGAGGCGCGCTGCCCCACCGCCAGGTCGCGCGCCTGCGTCTCGGGGATGCGCAGCACCGCCTTCAGCCTGGACGGCTGCACCACCTTGGCCAGCGTGGCGCCCGAGTTGACCCACTGGCCCAGCTCCACCGGCAGCTCCTGCAGCACCCCGCCGCCGGGCGAGCGCACCTGCATGCTGGCGATCTGGCTCTGGTTGAAGGCGGCCAGGCGGCGCAGCATGGTCACCTGGCTCTCCTGCCCGGCGATCTGCTGGCGCATGCTGCCGCGCATGTGGTCCACGCGCTGGCGCTCCACGCGCAGCCGCGTCTGCAGGTCGGCGGCGTCGTCGCGGGCCTTCGCCAGCTCCTGCGTGCTCACCATGTTCTGCCGGGCTAGCGCCTCGGCGCTCTGCGCCTGCCGCTGCGCCTGGTTGTGCTGCGCCTGGATCTGCGCGATGGCGCCCTGCTGGGTGAGGAGCTGGTTCTGCAGGTTGGTGCGCAGCGTGGTGAGGTCGGCCTGCGCGGCGGTGAGCTGGCGCTGCGCCTCCAGCGCCAGGCGCTCCACGTCGGGGTTGCTGAGGGTGACCAGCACGGTGCCGGGGGTCACCACGGTGCCGGGGGCCACCAGCTTGGCCTCCACGCGCCCCTGCGTGATCGCCGAGATCCAGCGGATGTCCTCGGCCACCAGGGTGCCGGGGCCGCGCACCTGGCGCACCATGTCGCCCTTGCGCACGGTGTCGACCCAGAGGGTGGAGCGCTCGATGGAGGGCGCCGCGGGGCCCATCTTGGCGATGGCCACGCCCACCACCAGCAGCAGGAGGACGGCGGCGCCGCCGTAGATGACCCACTTGCGGCCCCTGGGGGGCGGCGTGCGTTTGATGTCCACTGCTTTATCTCCAGGCTCTACGGGCGAAGGTGGCGGGTGCATCGGGGCGCGGGCGCCGCTCCGGGCGCCGACGAGACAGCGCGCTGGACGCGGAAAGTGGCCGGGCTCCGGGGATCAACACAGGGAAGAGCCGTGCCGGGTTCCGGGACGCCGAAAATCCAGCAAATACGGGGATTTCCAGGTCGGGCGAGGGATCCGGCTCTCCCGGAAATGGGAACGCCGTCCCGGGATCGGACAGTGGGCATGGGAAGGCCGGCGGGCGGCCGGCGGACCGTACGGCGGCGAAGCGCGGGAGTTTCAGGCGCGCGGGAACGGCCGCCGTCTCGTATACGGCGGCCGCGACCCGGACGATGCCGACGCGCGCGGTGCAGCCGACGCACTCGCGCACCTGTTCAACCACCGCCGGCCCCGCCCGCGATCAATTCGTCGCGAGCTTGATCTTCGGCACCACCAGCTCCGGCTCCGGCGTGAAGTCCTCGCCGGGGTTGATGAAGCGGTCGCTCTCCAGCGCGTACTGGCGGTCGTGCAGCACGCGGTAGCGGCCGCGCCGGGCCATCAGCTCGGCGTGGGTGCCGCGCTCCACCACCACCCCCTCCTCCAGCACCAGGATCTGGTCGGCGCTGCGGATGGTGGAGAGGCGGTGGGCGATGACGAAGGTGGTGCGCCCCTCGCGCAGGCGGCGCAGCCCCTCCTGGATCAGCGCCTCGCTCTCGCTGTCGAGGCTCGAGGTGGCCTCGTCCAGGATCAGGATGCGCGGGTCGGCCAGGATGGCCCGGGCGATGGCCAGGAGCTGGCGCTGCCCTTGACTCAGATTCGCCCCCCGCTCCGAGAGCAGCGTCTGGTAGCCCTGAGGCAGCCGGTGGATGAAGGCGTCGGCGTTGGCCAGCCGGGCCGCGGCGAC
>DASQLJ010000782.1:0-10708 GCA_035630095.1 Longimicrobium sp. | reverse complement strand
TCCTCGAGCGTCATCGCGGCCTCCGACAGCGTGCACATGGAGTCGAATGTCATCCGTTGACGTGCGCGACACCCGCGGCTTCACCCTGGTGGAGGTGCTGGTGGCGCTGATGCTCACCGTGCTGCTGGGCGGGATCCTCTTCCAGATCGTGCGCGGCCAGGCACGCTTCACCACGGTGCAGAGCGCCCGGCAGGAGGTGCAGCAGAACGCCCGCGGCGCGATGGAGATCGTGGGGAGCGAGCTGCGCGCCGTGCAGGACTCGGGGCTCATCGAGGCCACGGCCAACTCGATCACCTTCCTCCTCCCGCGCGCCTGGGGGGTGAGCTGCCGGCCGACCGGGGGCACCACCATGGAGGTGATCTTCCCCACCGTGCCCGACACCACCGTGATGTTCGCGATGAACGGCGCCTCGGGGCTCCTGGCCGACACCTCCGCCGTGGCCGGAACGCCCGGGTGGGGGCCCCTCCCCGCGGCCAACGGCTTCGGCGGGCGCGCCACCGTCACCTCGGTCGCCGCCCAGAACCCGCGGCTGGGCGCCGCCGGCAACGTCTGCGCGGCGATCCGCCCCGACTCGGCGCCGGCGCGCGTGCAGGGGCTGCTGGTCAACGGGTCGAACCTTCCCGCCGTGCCGGCCGGGAACTCGGTCTACATCTACCAGGTCGCGCGCTACGACGTGTCGCTGGTGCGCAACGAGTACTGGATCCGGCGCAGCAACGGGCTGCCGGGCGACGCCAACCAGCAGGCGCTGGCGGGGCCGCTCACCTCCGCGGCGGGGCTGGCGTTCACCTACCACAGGGCCGACGGCACGGAGATCGTGCCCGGCACCGACCTCGCGCTGCTGCGCCAGGTGGCCCGCATCGCCATCAAGGTGGCCACCCGGAGCCGCAGCCAGGGCAGGGCCAACCAGAGCGACAGCCTCGTCACCTCCGTCCTGCTGAGGAACTGAAATGACCCGCATCCGCATCCCCCGTCCGAACCTGCGGCCCACGCCGCTCGGGCGGAGCGGGATCGCCCTGCCGCTGGCCCTGCTGGGGCTGGTGGTGGTCACCCTGCTGGTCACCACGCTCCTGGTCACCTCGGGGAGCGAGTTCGCCGTGAGCGCCAGCCAGCGCGACGCCGACCGCTCGCTGTACGCCGCCAACGGCGCGCTGGAGGGCTACGTGGCCGGCCAGGTGGCGTCGGGCGTGGTCAACGCGTTCGTGGAAGGCGCCGACGCGACCCAGTTCGACGGCGTGCCCTACACGCTCTCGCTGGCCCTCCTCTCCAACCAGGTCACCATCACCCCCAGCTCGGGGTCGGGGCTCGAGACGTGGTCGCTCACGGCCGTGCCCACCCTCCCGGTTCGCGGGCGCGGGGTGGGCGCGCTGGTCCGGGTCACCCGGACGCTCACCAACGCGCGGCTGAACGTGAACGCCGGCTTCACCTCGGGCGGCAACGTGAAGGTGGGCGGCTCGGCCACGGTGAGCGACGGCACCGGCCAGGTCGGGTGCGACTCGACCAAGTCGGCGTACTCGGTGGAGGTCACCGCGGGCTCCACCGTGGACGCGGGCGACGGCAACCTGCAGGGCGCCTGGCAGACGTCGGCCACCACCAAGGCGGGGCTGATGCGGTCGGTGCTGGGGATGCCGCTCGACTCGCTGGCGCTGCAGACCGCGCAGATCAAGTTCGGGCCGATGTTCACCGCCGCCCGCATGTGCCCCGACCGCCCCAGCGGGGTGTGCCCAACCTGGCCCAACAACGTCAGGCCCAGCCACACCTTTTCCCTCGCCGGCGCCGACTCGGTCTACAACTGGGGGTGCCCCGTGGGGCACATCGGCAACAACGACTGCAGCACGGCGGGGGCGAACCGCTTCGTGGTGGTGGCGATCGACGGCAACGGCACCGACGTCAAGCTGAACGGCGACTGGGGCCAGGGCGTGCTGATGATCCTGAACAGCACGCTGGAGATCCAGGGGAACTTCGTGTTCCGCGGCATCGTGCTGGTGGACAAGGACCTCAAGATCACCGGCGGCAACGGCCCGTACGTGGGGAAGATGGAGGGCACGGTGGTCGCGTTCGGCGAGAACAGCCAGGTGACCGACAACGTGCTCGGCAACGCCACCATCCGCTACAACCGCTGCTCGATCAACGACGCGCAAAACGCGCTCAACCGGAATCGGCTCGACCAGATGCCGCAACGCCTTGGGCAGCCGACGTTTGCGTGGTACGAGCTGGTGCGGTGAAACGGGGGCATGTGCGGGCATGCTTGACGCCCGCACTGCCCCGCGCTATGTTCTCGCCATCCCCCACACCCTTTCACGCCTGACCGCCCTTCCGCCGCGGCACCATTGCGGCGCAGCCCGACGGACCCTTTCGCGCGTCCCATGGTCTCCTTTCTAAGCCGCAACCGCACCACGGTGGGGCTCGACATCGGCAGCGGCCTGATCAAGGTGGCCGTGGTCGACCACTCCGGCCCGCAGCCCGAGCTGGTGCACGTCTCCCACACCCCGCTCCTCCCCGACGCGATCGTGGAGGGCGAGGTGATGGACCCGCAGATCGTGGTGGAGACGCTGCGGCTCCTCTTCAGCACCGGGCAGATCAAGCCGCGCCGGCTGGTGGCCAGCGTGGGCGGCCGCGACGTCATGGTGAAGAAGATCCAGATGGACCGGATGAAGGAGTCGGACGCCCGCGAGGTGATCCGCTGGGAGGCCGAGCAGCACGTTCCCTACGACATGGAGAGCGTGCAGCTCGACTTCCACATCCTGGACCCGCTCGACGACGGGCTGCAGATGAGCGTGCTGCTGGTGGCCGCCAAGCGCGAGCTGGTGGAGGGGCGCGTGGGGCTGCTGCGCGACGCGGGGCTGGGGCCCACCCTGGTGGACGTGGACGCCTGCGCGCTGCACAACGCCTTCGAGTTCAACTACCCCGAGGCGCTGTCCGGCGTGACCGCGCTGGTCAACGTGGGCCACGAGGTGAGCACGGTGAACGTGCTGCAGGACGGCACCCTCATCCTCACCCGCGACATCCCCTTCGGCTCGCGGCGGCTGCGCGAGGAGCTGCGCCGGCTGCACGGCCTGAGCGCCGAGGAGGCCGAGGCGGTGCTGCACGGGAAGAGCCCGCGCACCGCCGAGTTCCGCGAGCTGCTGGCGCAGGGGAGCGAGGAGCTGGCGGTGGGGGTGGAGCGCGCCGTGGCCTTCCTGGCGGTGGGCGACGCCGGCGGCGGGCTGCAGCGCGTGTACGTGTCGGGGGGCGGCGCCCGCATCCCGGGGCTGCTGGACGTGCTCGCGGCGCGGCTGCGCGCCCGCACCGAGGTCGCCACCCCGCTGCAGCGGCTGAAGGTGAAGCCCGGGGCCGCGGCGGGGATGGCGGTCGACGAGATGGCGCCGATG
Organism: Longimicrobium sp.; assembly: GCA_035630095.1. Classification (GTDB taxonomy): domain Bacteria; phylum Gemmatimonadota; class Gemmatimonadetes; order Longimicrobiales; family Longimicrobiaceae; genus Longimicrobium. The sequence goes on along the minus strand of DASQLJ010000782.1, from coordinate 7,340 downwards.
CTGATGCTGTCGGTTGGGCTGGCCCTTCGCAACTCGGCCTGAGGGCCACCGAACCGCACGGGGATCCACCACGTGATCGAGATCAACCTGCTTCCCAGCGGCGCCGGCCGCCGCCCCGCCGCCCGCCAGCGCGCCGGGATGTCGCTCCCCGGCGCCGACCCGCGGATCGCGGCGCTCGCCGGGGCCGCGCTGCTGGTGGTGGTGCTGGGCGCCTTCGGCTTCTGGCGCCAGAGCGCCCGCTCGGGCGAGCTCACCGGGCAGATCGAGCGCGAGCGCGCCGACAGCCTGCGCCTGGCCCGCACCATCGCGCTGATGAAGAGCATGGAGAGCCGCCGCGACACCATCGAGCAGAAGATGGCGGTGATCCGCAGCGTGGACGGCCGCCGCTACCAGTGGCCGCACCTGATGGACGAGATCAGCCGCGCGGTGCCGCCGTACACCTGGCTCACCCGGGTGGCCGCGTCGTCGGGCGGCGCGCGCCCGGTCGCGCCGCCGGTTCCCGCGCCCGCCCCCGCGGCGGGCGCCGACTCGGGGAAGGCCGCGCTTCCGCCGCCCCCGCCGCCGCCCGCGTTCAACCTGGAGGGGAACGCCGCGCACACCCAGGCGCTCACCCGCTTCATGAAGAACCTGGAGGCCAGCGCCTTCATCCGCGACGTGGCGCTGGTGACCAGCGAGCAGACGCAGACCCAGGGGCGAACCTACCTCAAGTTCACCCTCGAGGCGCGCTGGGAGCAGCCCGACTCCACCCTCGTCGAGACCGTTCCGGTCGTCCCGGTGAACTGATGGCCCTTGCCCCGCTCGACGCCAAGACCAAGAAGAACCTGATCTACGGCGCGGTGCTGCTGGTGGCCGTGGCGGCGTTCTTCTACATGCAGGTGTACACCCCGCGCGTGGAGGCCAACCAGGCGCTGGAGACCGACCTGGCGCGGATCCAGGCCAGCAACTCGCGGGCGCGCGGGCTGACCCGCGGCGCCACCAGCCCCGAGGAGGCGCTGGAGCTGTTCCGCCGCCAGCTCGCGGTGGTGGAGGGGCTGATCCCCAGCAGCGAGGAGCTCCCCGACCTGCTGGACGCGATCAGCGCCGAGGCGCAGCGCGCCGGGGTGTCGATCGCGCTGATCCAGCCGGTGTCGGCCACCGCCGAGCGCTACTACACGCGCCGCGTGTACGACATGGCCGTGCTCGGGCAGTTCCACGCCATCGGCGAGTTCCTCACCCGGGTGGCCTCGCTCCCCCGGGTGGTGACGCCCACCGACCTGCGCCTGGGCGTTCCCCCGCGCGCGGGCACGGCCGCCCCCGCACCCGGCGAGGGCACCCCCGAGCTCGAGGCCCGCTTCTCGATCGAGACCTACGTGATTCCCTCGGCGCCGCTGCAGGATGCGAACCCTTCCGAATGACCCGCGGGCCGCGCTGGCCCTGATCCTGGCCCTGGCCGCCGCGCCGCTGTTCGCGCAGGTCCCGGCCGCCCCGGCGCCCCCCGCGGGCGCCCTGGCCGCCGCGTCGCCCGCCACGCTCCCCGCGGGGGACGTGTACCGGCGCGAGGTGTTCCGCTACCAGCGCGGCGGCCGCCCCGACCCGTTCACGCCGCTGCTCACCGCGGCCGAGCTGGGCTTCCGCGTGGAAGACCTGCGGCTCACCTCCATCATCTACTCGCCCGACGGCGCCCGCTCGATCGCGGTGTTCGCCGAGGGCGACAGCGCCCGCCGCTACCGCCTGCACCAGGGGCAGCGGCTGGGGACGATGACGGTCGTGCGCATCTGGCCGCAGCGGGTGGACGTGCGGGTGGACGAGTTCGGCGGGAGCCGCCTGCAGACGGTGCTGCTGCAGCGCGCGCAGCGGCAGGAGCCCGCGGCGGCCGGCGCGCAGGCCGCCGGGCAGCCGCAGATCCCGGTGACCATCACCCAGCCAGCGCCGGCCGCGCCCGTGCAGCGCGTGCTGCGCCGGGGCTCGGCGGCCACCTCGAGCAACGTGAGCTCGCAGGCGCCGGGGCCGGCCCCCGCGCCCGCGCCCGCGGGGTCGGCGCCGCGGCGCGTGAACCCCTCGTCGCCCAACTACACGACGCAGACGCGCCCCCGCTAAAGGGCGGCGCGTACGAACCCGAACAAGGATCCAGAACCATGCTGCGCTACCTGGCGACCGCGCTCCTGCTTCCCGTGCTCGGGGCGGCGCCCACGGGCCGCGCCGACGCGGGGAACGTATCGGCGCTGCGGCTGGAGGCGCGCGACGGACGCACCGAGCTGACCGTGCAGGTCACGGGCGGCGAGGCGCGCTGGAGCGACTTCGCGCTGCAGGGCCCCGCACGGGTGGTGGTGGACATCCAGGGCGCCCGCAGCGAGCTGGCCGCGTCGCGCTACGAGGGGCTCGACCGCGGCGGCGTGAAGGGGGTGCGCACCAGCCAGCACACCCCCGACGTGGTCCGCGTGGTGGTCGACCTGGAGCGCGACTACCGCTACACCGTCACCCGGGTGGCCGACGGGCTGCGCATCTCGCTCGAGTCGGGGTCGCAGGCGTTCCAGCCGTGGAACTCGGGGGCGGCGGCGAGCCCCGAGGCCGGCGCGCGGCTGTCCGCCCCGGCGCCGTACGAGCGCAACCCGCCGCCGGCGCAGGCGCAGTCGCGCCCCGCGCAGCAGCAGCCGCGCAGCCGGGCGCGCCCGATCACGGTGACCTTCGAGAACACCGACATGCGCGACGTGCTGGCCACCTTCGCCGAGCTCACCGGGCGCTCGATGGTGCCGGGCAGCGAGGTGGGCGGGATCCGCGTGGAGTACGTGACCTTCACCAACCAGCCGTGGGACCTGGCGCTGCGCAGCCTGCTGCAGGCCTACGACCTGGCGGCGCAGGAAGACCCGCAGAGCGGGATCATCCGCGTGGACCGCATCAGCAAGCTGGCCGAGCGCGAGACGCTGGAGCCGCTGGTCACGCGCACCTTCCGCATCAACTACGTGCCGGTGGAGGAGATGCAGGCCACGCTCACCGAGCTGAAGAGCGAGCGCGGCTCGGTGAGCATCAACCGCACCACCAACACGCTGATCGCCACCGACGTCCCCAGCGTGATCGAGGACTTCGACCGGCTGGTCAACCAGCTCGACGTGCGCACGCCGCAGGTGGCGATCCAGGCCAAGATCGTGTTCATCAACCGCACCGATGCCGAGGCGCTGGGCATCGTGTACGACCTGAAGGACTCGCGCGGCAACTCGCTGAACCAGATCGTGGCGCCCGCCGGCGGCACCACCGGCACCAACATCGTGTCGCTGGGCGGCAGCTCGATCGCCGCGCTGGGCAACGCCACCACCCGCGTCTCCGACCCGGCGCTGCAGGTGCTGACCTCGCTGGTGCTGGGGCGCTACACGCTGGTCAACTTCATCGAGGCGCTGCAGACGGCCGAGCTCTCCGACGTGCAGGCGGCGCCGGTGGTGACCACCACCAGCAACCACGAGGCGCAGATCTGGGTGGGCGAGCGCACCCCGATCCGCGTGGTGGACCTGGGCTCGTCGAACACCGGCGCCACCGGCGGCGGGGTGCCGCGCGCCACGGCGCAGCTGGTGGAGACCGGCATCCGGCTGATCGTGACGCCGCAGGTGACCAACGACCGCCGCGTGCTGCTGCAGCTCCACGCCGAGCGCTCGAGCGCCGCGCCCGCCGCGGGCGAGATCGGCGTGCAGTTCCTGCAGCAGCAGGGCGACACCCGCGTGATGGTGCGCGACGGCGAGACCGCCGTGATCGGCGGCCTCACCGTGACCGAGGTCACGCAGAACCGCAGCGGGATCCCCTTCCTGATGGACGTTCCCTTCCTGGGCTCGCTCTTCCGCACCACGCGCAGCCAGGAAGTCAAGCGTGACCTGCTGATCATGGTCACCCCCCACATCGTCGAAGAGAGCTGATGAGCTCCCGGCCCGACCGCTCCCCCCCACGGAGGTTCCTCGTGGCTCGTGTTCTTTCGCGGCGCCCCGCCGCTTTCCTCTGGATCGCCGCCGCCGGCCTGGCGCTGGCGGCGTGCGACGGCTCCAACCTGTTCACCCCCGGCACCGGCGGCGGGGGTGGCGGGGGCGGCGGCGGGGGCGGCGGCAGCGCCGACGCGATCGCGCCGACGGTGGCGGTGGAGTTCCCCGACTCGGTGGGCACCAGCATCGCCGTGGGCGACTCGGTGTTCGTGAAGGCCCGCGCGGTCGACAACGTGGAGCTCGACTCGGTGGTGTTCACCGGCTACGCGCTGCGCGGCGACCCCAACCTGGGGACGCAGACGCAGGTGGAGCGCTTCGAGCGCAAGTCGGTGGTGCTCACCGGGCTGTCGCGCGTGGTGCGCGACACCGTGCTGCAGCGCTACCTGCGCCCCACCGGCGACCGTACCTCCGAGCGCGACGTGTTCGTGGTGGTGACCGCCTACGACAGCATGGGCACCGCGGGCGCCGACACCGCGCGGGTGAACCTGGGCGGGCCGCGCGTGTCGCTGCTGTCCCCGCTCCCGCCCGACACCACCTTCCGCGGCGGCTCGCAGTTCCAGGCGCGGCTGCAGGCGGTGGACTCCGTCGACCTGATCCGCAGCGTGCGCATCCGGGCCACGGGGGCGTTCACCTTCGACAGCACCCTCACCCTGGCGCAGCCGCGGGCGCTCCTCGACACCACCATCACGGTGCCGATCCCCTCCGTGCAGGGCGCCGAGGTGCTGCAGCTCACCGCCATCTCGGGCGCGAACCTGCAGGGCGTCTCCCGCCCGCTGGGGCTGGTGATCACCGCGCCGGTGCCCGACACCACGGCGCCGCGGGTGACCTTCGACGCCACGGTGCCGGCGCGCGTGGAGATCGACGACTCGATCCACGTGGCGGTCCAGGCCACCGACGACAACCGGGTCGACTCGGTGGGCGTGACGGTGCTGGCCATCACCCGCGGGGCCACGAAGGACGACACCGTGGCCGTGCTCACCCGCACGGTGCGCGCGACCGCCGACAGCATGCACTTCGGCCTGAGCGGCGTGCCGCTCACCGGGCTCGACACGCTGACGCTGCGGCTGGACGTGACCGCCTGGGCCAAGGACCCGGCGGGGAACTGCGGCGCCTCGGTGACGCCCAACACCCCGCAGGCGCAGCCGTGCCGCACCCTGGCCGGGGCGCACGTGGCCACGGTGCCGGGGCGGCTGTACTCCACCTTCGTGGCGCGCGGGCTCACGGTGGCGCCGCCCAACCCGGGCGACCTGCTGGCCGACCTGCTGGCCGACGGCAGCCGCGTGTACCTGAGCAACTTCACGCGCAACCGGGTGGAGGTCCTGCCGCTGGGCGGGCTCGCCTACGGGACCCCGGTGCGGGTGGGCTCGCAGCCGTGGGGGCTGGCGCTGGGGCGCTTCGGCGACTCGCTGTACGTGGCCAACAGCGGCGGCACCAACATCTCGGTGATCCCGCTGACCGCGCCGGTGCTGGCCGAGGCCGAGAACAAGCGCATCTTCACCCAGAACGAGCGCCTCTTCTCGGTGGAGTTCAGCCCCGACCCGAACGAGGAGGTGTCGCGGGTCTCGCTGTTCGACTACTCCGACCGGCCGCAGTTCATCGCGCAGGCCAGCAACGGGCTCCTGGTGTACTCCACCAAGCCCACCGCGGCCGCCGCCGACGGCACCGTGCGCATCTACGACCCGCGCAAGGTGCGCTCGGAGATCTTCATCGGCTACGTGGACCGGCACACGGCGGGGCGCGCGATCGTGGTGAATGCCGACTCGGCGTTCTTCACCACGGCCAAGACGCTGCTGGTGTGCCCGCGCAAGCGCTTCGGCGACACGGCCACGCCGTCGTGCATCAACGGCAAGCCGTCGTTCGTCTCCGACTCGCTGACGCGCATGCGCGCGCAGCTCCCCACCCCGCTCGGCGGCAAGTGGGACACGCGGGTGGACATCGGCGCCAACATCGCCGAGGTCGGCCTGTCGGACACCACCTTCGTGGCGGCCAGCGGCGACCGCGACTACATCGCCGTGGGCGAGGGCGCGCGCAGCAACGCGCGCATCCCGCTGTTCAACGCCCCCGAGGGCGGCGACTCGCTGGTGATGGTGGGCGACGTGCGCGACCTGATCAGCAACGCGGCCGAGCGGGTGATCGGCCTGGGGCTGAACCTGGACGGCTCGCTGGGCGTGGCCCGCGGGAGCCAGGCGTACTACTTCAACAACGTGCTGCGCCTGCAGGGCGTGGTGGCGGCCGGCTCGCCCGCGGGCGGGGTGGCCATGCACCCGGGGAACGCCGGCTACCCCGGCGGCAGCTTCCGCCTCTCCTTCGTCTCGGGGCTGGACCTGCAGGGCCCGTACGTGGACGTGATCGACAACTTCAACTTCTTCCGGGTGAAGCGCGTGTACACCCGCGACCCGGTGGTGGGCGCCCTGGTGGTGGCCGCGCGCGCCGGGACCGACGCGGGCGCGGTGGCGCTGCGGGTGTACGCGATCACCTCGCAGGGGGTGCTGGCGCTGCCCATCACCAACACCGACCTGGTGCCGTAGGCGGCGCCGGGGCCGGAAGGTGCACGGCGGGGGGCTGGCGTAGGCCGGGCCCCCGCTGTTCTTTTAGGGGATGACCCACATCCGCTTCACCACGGCGGGCGAAAGCCACGGCCCCGCGCTGGCCGCCGTGGTGGAGGGCCTCCCCGCCGGCGTTCCTGTCGACGGCGATGCCATCGACCACGAGCTGCGCCGCCGCCAGGGCGGCTACGGCCGCGGCGGGCGCATGCGCATCGAGAGCGACCGGGCCGAGATCCTCTCCGGTGTTCGCCACGGCGAGACGCTGGGGTCGCCGGTCACGCTGCTGGTGCGCAACCGCGACTGGGCCAACTGGACCGGGGCGATGTCGGCGGCGCCGGTGGAGAACGCGGGCGACGACGAGGCGATGCGCCGCGTCTTCTTCCCGCGGCCCGGGCACGCCGACCTGGTGGGGGCGCTCAAGCACGACCGCACCGACGCGCGCGACGTCCTGGAGCGCGCCAGCGCCCGCGAGACTGCGGCGCGGGTGGCCGCCGGGGCGCTGGCGAAGGCGCTGCTGGGCGCGGCGGGGATCACGGTCGGCAGCCACGTGGTGTCGATCGGGGGGATCGTGGCGGCGCCGCCCGAGACGCTGCCGGACGACCTGAACGCCGCCAGCGACCCGTCGCCCGTGCGCTGCCTGGACGCGGAGGCCGAGGGGCGTATGATCGACGCCATCGACGCCGCGAAGCACGCGGGCGACACGCTGGGCGGGGTGGTGGAGGTGGTCGCGCGCGGCGTGCCGGCCGGGCTGGGGTCGCACGTCTCGTGGGACCGCAAGCTGGACGGACGGCTGGCGGGGGCGCTGATGTCGATCCAGGCGATCAAGGGGGTGGAGGTCGGCCTGGGGTTCGAGGCG
>DASQLJ010000781.1:0-3485 GCA_035630095.1 Longimicrobium sp. | reverse complement strand
CGCTACGGCCAAGGTGGCGCATCGACGTGTTGTAGATCCTTCGGCCTGCAAGCTTTAGCGTGGCCCGGGGCGAGGCGTGGTCGGCCTCAGGATGACACCGCCCGGGTTTGCACAATCAACCGTGATAACCGGTATCACACCGAGACACGGTCTACTCGTAGTTCTCCGTGTCTCCGTGCCTCTGTGTGATCTCCAGCGGTCCTGGAATACGAACGAGCGCCGGCTCCCATTGAGGGACCGGCGCTCGTTCTTCGTATGACCCGTCGTGCGAAGGCGTTTACGCGGCGGCGGTGATCGCGTGGGCGGCGCCGGCGCGGCGGCGGAGCTTCTGGGTGAGGTCGGCGATCAGCACCTGGGCGAAGGCCAGCGGCACCAGGCGGCTGTCGTTGCCGTCCTCGTCCATGAAGCTGCCCAGCCCGGCCGGCGTGAACGTGTCGGGGAAGCGCTCGGCCGCCCACGCGTCCACCATCTCGGCCGGGAGGGCGGCGTCCACCTTCAGCACCAGCGCGTCGCCGTCGGCCTCGAAGGCCACGTGGTCGGCGAAGCGGTGCGCGATCCCGTTGCTGCGCACGGCCTCGGCGGCGTTGCGGCGCAGGGTGAGGGTGGCGTGCACCGCGCTGTCGGGCGCGTCCCACTCGGGGATCTCGTAGCGCACCACCAGGTCGGCGCGCTCGGCCTGCGGGAGCACGTACTCCTTGCTGTCCAGCAGGTGCTTGGCGATGTACTTCAGCACCTCGGCCTCGGAGTAGCCGCGCGTCTTCACGTCGCGCCGCAGCTTCCAGCGGAAGAGCAGCTCGGGCTCGGGCTGCAGGAACACGGCGAGGTCGTACGCGCCGCGCAGGTCGTCGTTGGGAAAGCCCAGCAGCCCGCGCACCAGCACCACCTCGTTGGGCTCCACCACGCGCATGGCGCCGAACGTCCCGTTGCTGTGGTCGTACGCACGGCTGCGCGCGGGGCGCCCGCGGGCCAGGAGCTGGAGGTGCTCCTGCATCAGCGGAAAGTTGTGCACGCTGGGGTTGAGGGCGGTCACCCCCAGCTCGGTGCGCTCGGCGCGCGTGTGCCGGTGGTAGTCGTCCAGCTCCAGCGTGCTGACCTTCTCGGGGCCGATCAGCGAGGCGACGCCGGCGGCCACCGTGCTCTTGCCGCTCCCCGAGTCGCCTACGATCCCCAGCAGAAAGGGGAGATGGCCGCTCTCGGAGAAGGGGACGCCGCTCATTCCGCGGCAGCCGCGGGGCGCGGCGTGCGGTCGTGGATCATGAAGACCTCCCATTTGATGAACAGACGATATTAGCGCGTCGCGCGGCCTGGCGAAAGCGAGACGAGGTTAGCGGGGGATGAGTGTGCGGGTCGGGGGAACGCGGCGCGCTTCGGCGGGGACAACAGTTGCGGAAGTGCCCGAGTGCGGGCGTGCGTTCCCGGGGGCGGACGTCGAGGCGAGATGCGCGTGCGGCAGCGTCGGGAGGCGGCAGCGGAGGTCAGCGTCCGGCGTGCCGCCAGGGAGTCGATTGCGACGAATCCGCATCTACCCCGCCTGTCGCGCGGGGACTACGTTGCGGCGTCCGGCCGGGCGATACGGAACAGATCGGCGAGGACGGCAAGCCGATCTCCGGGCAGCAGTACGCGATCACCCTCCCCGACGGATCGAAGCTGGAAGGAACGGTGGACGACCAGGGGCTGGTGCGCCTGGACGGAATTCCCGCGGGGACGTGCCAGATCTCGTTCCCCGCGCTCGACAAGGACGCCTGGATCCCGGCGTGACGCCTCCCCCGAGCTCGTGTCCTGAATCAGAAATTCGCACCGTTTCACTCGGCACCGGTGCTGACTCAGCGGCGTTGTTCACCGAAGCCGAGATGGAAAGAAATTCCGACTCGGGGCACCAGAAGGGGCGAATGAATTCGCTGCAACAACCACACGAAGTCCGCCTTCGCGGACTACCGGCTTCGGTGCTGCCGGGGTGAGGGTGCGCGCTTCCGGCTTCTCGTTGCCGCGGCAGGTGTGGTGGCGTGCGGTTCGAGACGTGGGGCCCTAGCTTCTTCGATCCTTCGAGAACCCGATCCAACCGACACCGATGAGCGGCTACTGCGACGCTGCGCCCGGGCATCCCTGGCACGGGCCGTATCACGACCACGAGTACGGCTTTCCGCTCACGGGCGACGCCGAGCTGCTGGAGCGTCTGGCGCTGGAGATCAACCAGGCGGGGCTGAGCTGGCTCACCATCCTCAAGAAGCGCGACGCCTTCCGCCGCGCCTTCGACGGCTTCGACGTGGACACCGTGGCCGCGTACGGCGCCGCCGAGCGCGAGCGCCTGCTGGCCGACGCCGGCATCATCCGCAACCGCCTGAAGGTGGACGCGGTGATCGAGAACGCGCGCCGCCTCCAGCAGCTCCGCGAGTCGCACGGCTCGTTCGCGGGATGGCTGGACGCGCACCACCCGCTGTCGAAGGACGAGTGGGTGAAGCTGTTCAAGCGTACCTTCCGCTTCACCGGCGGCGAGATCGTGGGCGAGTTCCTGATGAGCACCGGCTACCTCCCCGGCGCGCACCGCCCCGACTGTCCCGTACAAGCGCGCATCCTCGCCGCCGGCCCGCCGTGGGCCCTCGCGGCATCGCGCTGATCAGGCGCGCCGCGCTCAGCGCCGGCGCGGCGTCGTGTCCTGTCTCGCGGCCGAGGCGAGGGGGACGAACCGCCGCACCCCGGCCGCGATCGCCCGCGCCATCAGGGCCTGACCGTCTTCGCCCGAGATGAACGCGGCGTCGGCGCGCGAGCCCAGGACCACCATCTCGATCGTGACGACGGGGACCTCGGCGAAGATGGAGCCCGTCAGCGCGCCCTGCCGCGATCCCACGTAGGTGTCCGAATCCCCCCGGATCCCCCCGTCGCGCAGGCGGCCCTTCAGCACGCCGGCCATCCCCGCGTGCACCGCCGCGGCGGCCGAACCGCTCGCGCGGATCACCGGGTCCGACGGGCCGGTGACGCCTTGCGCCGTGCCGCGGCGGTCGGGATGGTACAGGGTGAACCCCGATCCAGCCGCGGCGTCGCAGTGCAGGCGCACCATCAACGCCGCGCCCGCGTGGTTGGCGATCCGGGCGCGGTCCGCGTTGCGCACGTTCTGGTCTTCCCGTGCCTTGGTCATCGTCACCCGGTAGCCGTCCCTCTGCAGCAGGTCGCGCAGCCGGAGGGCCACCAGCCAGGCGATGTGCACCTCCCTGACGCCGTGCTGCACCGTCCCCGCACTCGTTTCCGACGGGTGGCCGGGGTCGATCACGACGACGGGCGAATCCACCGGCTGGGGCGGCGCGACGGTGCGCGGGGGCGCCAGCGCTCGCACGGCGACGCGTTCGGGCGTCGCCGCCACGGCCACGGACGTGCGCTGCGGCGGGGAGCCTTCCCCGCAGGCGACGACGAATGCCGCGAGCGCGAACCACTTGTGGGTGATTTCCATGATGGAGGATGGTCCGGGATGGTCGTGTCGGCGGAGGTGGGGC
>DASQLJ010000780.1:0-4451 GCA_035630095.1 Longimicrobium sp. | reverse complement strand
CTCTCCTCAGGTGCTACTCGTTTCCCGCGAGATAGATGCGGGAGTGGCGGTCATGCGAGTTTCCATGACCGCTGGCGACTAAATCTCCAACCCCTCCATCTGCGGATCACCGACGTATACGTGCGCCTGACGTGGCGCCCCGCCCACCTTGTGTTGGCGGGCATCACTGCCCGGGGCTCCCTGAGCACTAGCGGACTGTTTCAGGAAACCTGCTCCGGCGCGCCTTCCACCGCCGCGACCGGCAGGTCGCGCGCCTCGGCCCAGGCAGTCCACTCGGCGACCGCGCGGCGGGCGAACGCGTCTTCCAGCGCGGGGCGGTCGAGGTTCACGTACAGCTCGGCCGCCAGGCGCCGCGCGAACTGCGGCTCCAGCGCGGCGAGCGCGATCCATCCATCTTTCGCCCGGTAGATTCCGTACGTGGGCGAGCCGCCGCCCAGCACGTCGCCCGGCGCGGTGAGGCCGTGCCGCAGCGGCGCCGCGAGCTCGTCGGCGAGGTCGGCGATGGCGACGGTGGCGTGGCGGCCGTCGCCGTCGCCGTCGCGGGCGCGGGCCAGGAGCAGCGCCAGCGCGGTGCTCACCGCCCGCTCGGCGGCGGCCAGGTCGGCCATCAGCGTGCGCGGAAGGGCGGGCGGGGCGAGGAGTCCCGCCGAGGCCAGGTAGGTCAGGTCGTGCCCCGGGCGATCCTCGTCCGGCGGCGGGTAGCCGGTGATGGCCACGTGGCAGAGGCGGGGATGGCGCGCGTGCAGGTCCATCCACCCCAGCCCCAGCCGCTCCACCGCCGACGGCCGGCTGGCGGTGACCAGCAGGTCCGCGCCGGCCAGCAGCGGCTCCAGCGCGGCGCGGCCGGCCTCGTCCTTCAGGTCGAGGGTGACCACGCGCTGGCCGGCCGCCAGCTCCGCGTACCATCCCGGGGTGAAGCCGGCGAGGGGGTCGCCGGCCGGAGGCTCCACCTTGGTCACCACGGCGCCGAGGGCGTGCAGCCGTGCGCACGCCAGCGGGCCGGGGAGGTTCACGGCGAGGGTCACGGCATGGATGCCGTCGAGCGGGTCCGGCGGGAGGGGCTCCATCGTTCTCCGTCGTGAGGGCGGTTGCGATGGAACAGGATGGGGGATGGGGCGGGGATTGTCACGCCCGCCAGGCGGCCGGGCCCGCGCGGCCCGGCCGAAGGCGGAGGGTCAGAAGTCGCCGGCCAGCACGTTGTTGGCCTCGTTCGACTCGGCGATGGCCTGGTTGACGTCGGTGCGCACGGTGTAGTGCACGCCCGCGAGCGGCTTGCCCACGTCGATGATGACCGACCGGGTCGAGCCGGCGGCGAGCGCGGGCTGCACGTAGTTGGTCGCCTTTCCGATCGCGTTGCCGAGCGACACGTTCACCAGCCCCGCCGGCGCCGGGGCCGTGCCCTGGTTGCGGATGCGTATGGTGATCCGCGTGCCCGAGCCCACCACCACCATCGGGCGGATGTCCGGGAGCGGCGGCGGGGCGGCGGCGGCCAGGAGCGGGAGGAAGGCGAGGGCGGCGAAGCGACGCTTCATGGAGGGATCTCCGGGAGGGGATCGGGCCGGGCACGGATGCGCCCGCGACGATGCCCGAGGGCAACGATCACACCCGCCGCGAGGTGGCGCGCAAGCCGTTGCAGGATCGCTGGTTGATTCGAATCTGATCCGTTGGGGTCGATCGATGGGCGAGACAGGGCCGCCTCGCTTGCGGGACAGGGTTGACTCGCGTCGACGCGCACACCGGCCATTGCGGGCCGCGACAGCGTGAAATGGGCGATGTCCCGTGCGGGACGGCCGCTAACGGAACCGGGGAACGTGGAAGACGAATCGCGCGACGTGGACGTGCTGGTGATCGGCGGCGGGCAGGCGGGGCTGGCGGTGGGCTATTACCTGCGCCGCACCGCGCTGCGCTGGGCGATCGTGGACGCGCAGGAAGGGCCCGGCGGCGCGTGGCTGCACGCCTGGCGCTCGCTGCGCCTGTTCTCGCCCGGCCGCTTCAGCTCGCTGCCGGGATGGATGTTCCCCGTGGGCGACGACTACCCCACGCGCGACGAGACTCTCGACTACGTCGCGAAGTACGAGGCGCGCTACGAGCTGAACGTCCGCCGCCCCGTGCGCGTCTTCGCCGTCCGCCGCGAGGGGGACGGGTTTCGCGTGGAGACCGATGCGGGCGAGTGGCGGGCGCGGGCGGTGGTCAGCGCCACGGGGACGTGGGCGGCGCCGGCGGTGCCGGACGTGCCGGGGCGCGAGACGTTTCGCGGGGTGCAGATCCACTCGTCCGCGTACCAGGCGCCGGGCGCGTTCACGGCGAAGCGGGTGCTGGTGGTGGGCGGCGGCAACTCGGGCGCGCAGGTCCTGGCGGAGGTGTCGCAGGTGGCGGACGTGACGTGGGTGACGCTGGCGCCGCCCCGCTTTCTCCCCGATGAGGTGGATGGGCGCTACCTCTTCGACCACGCCACCGCCATCTACCGAGCACGGGAGGAGGGCCGCGAGCCGCCGCCGCCGGCGGGTCTCGGCGACATCGTGATGGTGCCGCCGGTGGTGGAGGCGCGCGAACGCGGCGTGCTCACCGCCGTGGCGCCCTTCGAGCGCTTCACCGAGAGCGGCGTGGTGTGGCCGGACGGCCGCGAGGAGCGCATCGACGCGGTGATCTGGTGCACCGGCTTCCGCCCCGCGCTGCAGCACCTGCGCGCGCTCGACGCGGCCGAGGCGAACGGCCGCATCCGCGTCGCCGGAACCCGCAGCGTCCGCGAGCCGATGCTGTGGCTGGTGGGCTACGGCGACTGGACCGGCTTCGCCTCCGCCACCCTGATCGGCGTGGGCCGCAGCGCGCGGGCGACAGTGCGGGAGATCGAGCAGGCGCTCGCGGGCGGGGCGGGGTAGGGAATCGGGGGGGATGATGAAGCTTCCAAGCGCCCACAGATCTGCCGGGCGAATGAATTCGCTGCAACCACTACACGAAGTCCGCCTTCGCCCCGCCTTCGCCCACTACTGGCTTTGGAGAGGCCGAAGTTCCGGTGCGCGCAAGAAGTCTCTGCTCAACCGCGATGTAGCCGCCGCGTGAGATGAAGGAGCCGGCGCGAAGCGCCCCAGGTCCCTCTTCCAGGTCGTTTTGGGAGAGGGACAGCCGCGAAGCGGCAGGGTGAGGGCCCAGCGGGTCCAGCCCCCGAACGCCCGAGTGCGTCGAGCCCGAAAGCCCGACGCACTCACGCACTCACTCACTCACCGTCAAAGCCGTTCAGAACAACCGCATCCCGTACTTCACCGCGCCGATGCGCGCGTACCAGGTGTCGTCGCGGTCGTTGCCGCCGCCGAACGTCTTCCACCCGGCGCCCACGTTCACCGAGAAGTTGCGGCCGGTGCTGAACTTGACGATCGGGCCGAGCTGGATGGAGTTGCCGGCGTCCTCATCGGTGCCGCCCTGCCACACCGCGTCGGCCCCCGCGCTGATCCGCCCCTCGCCCATGCGGGCGACCGGCACCAGCGCCTGCGCGTTGGTCCACAGGTAGTTCGAGCCGAAGTTGTACGACGCGATCCCCTGCAGCTCGGGGCCGGGGCCCCAGTAGTTGCCCTGCGCGTTGGCCACCACGCCGCTCCCGCCCCCGCCCTCGCCCTCGAAGGGCACGTCGCCCTCGTCGTCGGTCTGGAACGAGTAGCCCACGCGGGCGCCCACCTGGCCCTCCGGCATCCGGTACGAGGCGCCGGCCGAGGGCGTGACCGCCCACACGCTGCGGTTCTCCGTCCCCGCGTCGTAGCCCAGGTGGTAGCCCTGCAGCGCCACCTCCGGCGCCAGCCCGGCCCCGCCGAAGCGCACCGTGCCGCCCAGGAGCTGGATGTTCGTCTCCGCGCCGTCCAGGCCGGCGGACGCATAGACCGTCAGGTCCTGCGCGGCCAGCGACCCCGCCGCCACCGCCATCATCACCACGCCCAAGGCCGCCGCCCGCCGCGCGAGCCCACCGACATTCCGCTTCATCGTCGTCATCCTCTCCGTCATATCCCGGGAAAAAAGCCTCCGGCGGGCGCATGGCCGCGCCCGCCGGCCCTGGTGTGCCACGAAACAGACCGTCCCGTCTACTGCGCCGCCGGCGCGCCGGCGGCGGCCTTCGCCGCCGCGGGGCCCGGCGCCATCCCGGCGTACGCGTCCATGAACGCGCCCGCCGCCTCGGTGCCCGGGTAGCGGTCGCCGTTGGCGTACGGGGTGCGCGGCGCCACCACCACCACCGGGCGGGGGAGGGTGCGCACCCACGCCGCGATCTCCTTCGCCACCGGCACGTCGCGCCCGATCAGCGGGCGGGCCAGGGTGGCGACGCGCGCGGTGGCCAGGTCGTGCTGCACCTGGTCGCGCCAGGCGCGCTGCTCGGCGTCGTTGGGGTCCAGCAGGAGCACCACCGTCTTCGCCTGCCCCGCCTCCAGGTAGCCGGCCAGCTCCGAGGCGTTGGGGAACGGCACCAGCCA
>DASQLJ010000779.1:0-3302 GCA_035630095.1 Longimicrobium sp. | reverse complement strand
TGCGCCGGCTGGTGGCGGAAGAGGCGGGCGCGCCCTTCGACCTGGCGCGCGGTCCGCTGATCCGCGGACGGCTGATCCGGATGGCGGCGGACGACCACGTGCTGCTTCTGACGATGCACCACTTCGTCGCCGACGGCTGGTCCACCGGCGTGCTCTTCCGCGAGCTGGCCGCGCTGTACACCGCCTTCACCCGCGGCGAGCCCGATCCGCTTCCCCCGTTGCCGGTGCAGTACGCGGACTACGCCGCGTGGCACCGCCGCTGGGTGGAAGGACCCGTCCTGGAGGCGCAGGCCGAGTACTGGACGCGGACCCTCGCCGGCGCGCCGGAGCTGCTGGAGCTCCCCGCCGACCGCCCGCGCCCGGCGAAGCAGGACTTCGCCGGCGCGTCGGTGCGCGTGGAGCTGGACGAGGCGCTGACCGCGGCGCTCGGGACGCTGTCGCGGCGGCACGGCGCCACGCTGTTCACGACGCTGCTCGCCGGATGGGCGGCCGTGCTCGCCCGGCTGTCGGGGCAGGACGACGTCGTGGTCGGCACGCCGAGCGCCAACCGCGGCCGCGCGGAGGTGGAGGGGCTGATCGGCTTCTTCGTCAACACGCTGCCGGTGCGCGTGGACCTCTCGGACGGGCCGAGGGTGGGGGAGCTGCTCCAGCACGTGAAGACGAGCGCGCTGGAGGCGCAGCGGAACCAGGACATCCCGTTCGAGCAGGTGGTGGAGCGCATCCGCCCCACGCGCAGCCTGGCGTACAGCCCGCTCTTCCAGGTGATGTTCGCCTGGCAGAACGGGCCGGACGGCACACTGGAGCTGCCGGGGCTGGCGGTGGGCCGCGCGGGCGCGGCGGAGAGCGCTACGGCCAAGTTCGACCTGACGTTGACGCTCTGGGAGGTTGGCGGGCGCATCGCCGGCGACGTGGAGTACGCGACCGCGCTCTTCGAGCGTGCCACCGTCGAGCGCTTCGTCGAATACCTGCGGCGCGTGCTCGCGGGAATGGCGGCGGACGATGCCGTGCGTGTGGACGGCATCCCCCTGCTCCCCGCCGCGGAGCGGGCGCGCCTGGTCGAGGAGTGGAGCGCGGGCGATGCGGCGCCTCCGGCCGAGCGGTGCATCCACCACCTGTTCGAAGCCCAGGTCGCGCGCACGCCGGACGCGACGGCGCTGGTGCACGAGGGTGAGCGGCTCACCTACGCGGAGCTCGACGCCCGCGCCGACCGCCTGGCGCATCGCCTCGCGGCGGTGGGCGTGGGGCGCGGCGTGGCGGTGGGCGTGTGCCTGGAGTGGCGCCCGGAGCTGGTGGTGGCGCTGCTGGCCACGCTGAAGGCGGGCGGCGTCTACGTCCCCCTCGACCCGTCCCTTCCCGCCGGGCGCCTGGCGTACATCGCGGACGACGCGGGGGTGCGCGCCGTCGTCACCCGCGCCGCGCTCGCGGACCGCGTGCCCTCCGGAGCTGCGGTGCGGGTGGATGTCGACGCGGACGAGGTATCTACCGCGCCGGCCGAGGCCCCGCGCGCCCTCGTCTTCCCCGAGGATCTGGCGTACGTGATCTACACGTCGGGCTCCACCGGCCAGCCGAAGGGCGTGGCGGTGGAGCACGGCGCGGCGGCCGCGCACCTCGTCTCCGTGGCGCGGGTGCACGGGATCGTGCCGGAAGACCGGGTGCTTCAGTTCGCCTCGGCGGGCTTCGACGTCTCGCTGGAGCAGGTGTTCTTTCCGCTGCTCACCGGCGCCACGCTGGTGCTGCGCGGCGCGGAGCTGTGGAGCGCCACGGAGTTCCGGGCGCGGGTGCGCGACCTGGGGATCACCGTCGCCAATCTCCCGCCGGCATACTGGCAGGAGGTGTCGGATGGCGCGGCCGGGGACGCGCTGGACGGCATCCGGCTCCTGCTGATCGGTGGCGATGCCCTGCCGGCCTCCGCGGCGGACTCGCGGGGCGCCGGAACGCTGGTGAACTGCTACGGGCCCACGGAGACCGTCGTCACCGCCACGGCGTTCGCGGTGGAGCGGGGCGCGGCCGGCGGGCCGCTGGTGCCGATCGGGCGGCCGCTCCCCGGGCGGGCCGTCTACGTGCTGGACCCGAGTGGCGCGCCGGTGCCGGTGCGCGTGGCGGGCGAGCTGTACATCGGCGGCCCGCTGCTGGCGCGCGGCTACCTGGGTCGCGCGGCGCTGACGGCGGAGCGCTTCGTCCCCGATCCGTTCGGCGGCGCGCCGGGCGGGCGGCTGTACCGCACCGGCGACCGGGTGCGGTGGAGCGCGTCGGGGAACCTGGAGTTCCTGGGGCGCACCGATTTCCAGGTGAAGATCCGCGGCTTCCGGATCGAGCTGGGCGAGATCGAGGCGGCGCTTCGGAGCCACGATGCGGTGCGCGACGCGCTCGTCCTGGCGCGGGAGGACGCGCCGGGCGACAAGCGGCTGGTCGCCTACTACCTGGCGGACGAGCCGGTCGCCGTGGAGGCGCTGAAGGCGCACCTGGCCGGGCGCCTCCCGGAGCACATGGTCCCCGCGGCGTACGTGCATCTGGACGCGCTGCCGCTGACGTCGAACGGGAAGGTGGATCGGAAGGCGCTCCCCGCGCCGGGGAGCGACGCGTTCGCGACGCGCGGGTACGAGGCGCCCGACGGCGAGACGGAGGAGGCGGTCGCGGCGATCTGGGCCGACCTCCTCGGAGTGGAGCGGGTGGGCCGCCACGACCACTTCTTCCATCTGGGCGGAAACTCCCTGCTGGCTACCCAACTCGTGTTCCGGATCAGGCGGGAGATGGACGTGGAGCTCCCGGTGAGCGACGTCTTCGAGAAGCCCGAGCTTTCCCTGCTGGTCCAGCACCTCCTCGACGCACAGCTGGCCCAGTTCGATCCGGACCAGCTCGAAGAGCTGCTCGCGCTGGCCCGCGCCGCCGATGTGGGATGACCGATCAGCCGCCTCCCATCGCCGCAACGAGCTGCCCTCGGAGCCTGTTCAGGAATCACGGATCGTGCGATTGGTCCGAACGCGAGAAGCCCTCCACCGCCAGAGCGATGGAGGGCTTCCACCTGGTCCGCGAACGGGGCTCAAGGGTCGTTCTGCCGGGGTCCCAGGCGCGTTCCGCCTCCAACCTCGGCGATGTTGTCGTCGCGCTCCCGCTCGATGAGGGTGCGGTACGGGTCGATCCCCGCGCGCGCGGGCAGACGCGGCACGGTGAGCACGATCGTCTGCTTGCCGGCGCGGATGCGGTGCGGCTTCAGGTACAGCGCTTCCCCCGGCGAGCCGTCCCGCGGCGGCCCGGCGAAGACCCCGACCTCGACGAGGTCGTTCATCGCCACCGGCGTCTGG
>DASQLJ010000778.1:0-6157 GCA_035630095.1 Longimicrobium sp. | reverse complement strand
GCCGGTGACGCCGCGCGTGTTCTGCACCGTGATGGCGGTGAGCGCGCTGGTGCCGAAGGCGCCGAACGCCTGGAAGGTCTTCAGGTCGGCCTGGATCCCCGCGCCGCCGCCGGAGTCGGAGCCGGCGATGGTGAGGGCGATGGGGATGCGGCCGTGGATGCTGCTCATGCGGTGCTCGCTCGCTCGGGTACGTGAGGCGGGCGAATCAATCGCGGCGTGACGACGGGCGCAAGGTCGGCCTTCGCGTGGCCGACGCTGGAATGCCGCTGGGGATCGAAAATCTGGTCGCCTGGCGATCACCGGCGGCTGAAGCCGCAGGCCGCAGCAACAACTACGAAAAGCCTCGCAAACTGCGCGAGGCTCGACCGCATCGGATCGTGCGTGGCGAGCGTTGCGTGAGGGATGCGCGCCCGGAGGGCCGGGACGGCGCCGACACGGCTGTATCGTGGCGGCGGCGGCCCGGCTGCGTTGGGCACGGCGGTATCGTGCCCTACGCAGCGCGCAGCCCGGTTCGGCGCCCCAGCGCCGAACACGCCCAAACCGTCGTTTCGGTGGCCGATCAGTCGAGCTTCAGCCGCCGCGTCTGGGGATAGGGAAAGAAGTCGGGGATCTCGCCGGCGGCCTGCCGCTCCTGGATCTCGCGCCACCAGCGGACGGTGAACAGGTCGCGGTGCGCGTCCATGAACGCCTCGCGCAGCGGGCCGGCGGGCACCAGGAAGGGCACGAACTCCTCGGGAAAGACGTCGCCGTCGTTCACGGAGAACCACGGGTCGGCGGCCATCTCGTCTTCCTCGTAGCGCGCGGTGGGCATGGCGCGGAAGCGGACGTCGGTGAGCAGCGCCAGCTCGTCGTAGTCGTAGAAGATGACCCGGCCGTGGCGCGACACACCGAAGTTCTTGAGCAGCAGGTCGCCCGGGAAGATGTTGGCGCACGCCAGGTCCTTGATGGCGTTGCCGTACTCCACCACCGCCGCGCGCGCCACCTCGTCGTCGGACTCGCGCAGGTAGAGGTCGAGCGGGCGCAGGCGGCGCTCGGTGTAGAGGTGGCGCACCACCACCCGCCGCCCGTCGTCGCGGATCGCGGAGGGCGCGTCGCGGCGCAGCTCCTCGAGCCACGCCGGGTCGAAGCGGTCGCGGGGGAAGGCGAGCTCCTCGAACTCCTGCGCGTCGACCAGCCGGCCCACGCGGTCCATGCGGAAGACCAGGCGGTACTTCTCCTTCACCGCGTCGCGGGTGACGTTCTTGGAGGCGCCGAACTCGTCGCGGATCACCTTGAACACCACGGGATAGCCGGGGAGGGTGAACACGCTCATCACCAGCCCGCGGATCCCCTCGGCGCGCTCGAAGCGGGCGTCGCCGCGCGAGAGCTGCCGCACCAGCTCGCGGTAGAGCTCGGTCTTGCCGTGCTTGTTGTGGCCGAGCGAGGTGTAGAGCTCGTTGAGCGGCTTGGCCGGCATCAGCGTGTGCAGGAAGGCGATCGCCGCCGCCGGCCGCCCCGTGTCGGCGTGGAAGTACGAGCGCGCGAAGCTGAAGACGACGTGCACCTCGTCGGGGGTGGTGAGCACCGCGTCGGGCCGCACGCCGCGCGGGCCGTTGACCAGCGGCACCAGCAGCGGCCGCACCTCGCCGTCCTCCAGCCGCAGGCGGGCGACCATGTACGCGGCCTTGTTGCGGTAGAAGAGGAACGGCAGCAGGTCCGCCCCGCGCACCCGGTCCGCGTCCGCGCCGAGCTGCTCGCGCGCGGCGCGGGCGCACGCCTCCGCGTCGCCCTCCAGCTCGGCGAAGGCGTCGGCCAGCTCGGTGGCGCGGAAGAGCGCGGCGACGGTCTGGCCGGTGAGGCCGCCCTCGAACGAGCGGTGCAGCGGCTGCACGGCGTCGGCCTGGGTCAGCCCATCGCCCGCGGCGGTGAACTCCGTGGCCGGGTCGACGCCGACGATGGTCAGCACGCGGCGCATCACCGAGTTGTAGAAGGTCTCGGCCAGCTCCGCGTCCGCCCGCCCGCCGATGAGCGCGGCGAACCGGTCGCGCGCGTCGGCGCCGTCCACCCCCGCGGCGCGGAGCGTGTCCACCGCTGCCGCGACGGCGGCGGGGTAAAGGTCCATCCGCGCGGCGGCGTCGACCTGCGACTCGCGCCACTCGCGGTTCAGGAAGCGCACCCGCGCCCGCCGCGTCATCTCCCGAAACCTCTCCATCCACCCCTCGTACGCCGCCAGCACCTCCTCCGCCGCGTCCGTGGGCGGGATGGAGGTGGGGGATGATGCCTGCGCCGCGCGCGAGGGTGTCTCGATCTCCGTCTCCGCCATCCAGCCTCCGGTGAAGGTGCCGCGCGAGGGTCTTCCGTCGCCCACGGTGCAGGCGGCGTGCTAGCCCTCTATCCCTCACCCTG
Source organism: Longimicrobium sp. (assembly GCA_035630095.1). Classification (GTDB taxonomy): domain Bacteria; phylum Gemmatimonadota; class Gemmatimonadetes; order Longimicrobiales; family Longimicrobiaceae; genus Longimicrobium. The sequence goes on along the minus strand of DASQLJ010000778.1, from coordinate 3,772 downwards.
GCGCTGCGCGCCTGTCCCTCTCCCGAACTGCAGGAGAGGGACCTCGGCTCGCTTCGCTCGCGGCTACTTCGTCTCGCGGCGCAGCTCGTCTCTCGGGCGGTGCGTAGTGCTCCCCTCCCCCATCCTCCCCCCCTCATGGGCCCTCATGGGGGAGGGGCCGGGGGAGGGGGGAGCCCGCGCTCGGCCGGCGCCTGTCGCCCGCACGACGTCGGCCACACTGCGCAAGTGGTGGCGCAACTGGCTGTGCGAACGGATCTTTCAGCGCCATGCACACACCTGATGCGATCCTGAAAGCCCGATTCGGATGAACCTGCGCCGGCTGCGCTCGCTGTCGCCGCTGTTCGGCGTGGCGCTCTTCGGCTTCGCGCTGTGGCTGCTGCAGCGCCAGCTGGCCAACTACCGCTACGCCGACCTCGCGCGCGAGCTGGGCAACATCCCGCGTTCGCGGCTGTTGCTGGCGGTGGGGCTCACCTTCGTGAGCTACTCGGTGCTCACGCTGTACGACGCGCTGGGCGTGCGCTACGTGCGCCGCAGCCTGTCGTACGGACGGATCGCCACGGCCGCCATCGTGGGCTATGGCGTGAGCATGACGCTGGGCTTTCCGCTGCTCACCGGGGCGCCGCTGCGCTACCGGCTGTACTCGCGCTGGGGGCTGGCCCCGGGCGAGATCGCCCGCATCGTCGCCTTCTACAGCATCACGTACTGGCTGGGGCTGCTCTCCGTGGGCGGCGTGGCTTTCCTGCTGGACCCGCCGCGCCTTCCCGAGGGCTTCCCCGTCAGCGAGGTGTGGATGCGGCCGCTGGGCGCGCTGCTGCTGGGGGTGCTCGCCACCTACTTCGCCCTCGCCGCGCTGAAGACGCGTGTCACCATCCGCGGCTTCCGGGTGGAACTGCCGTCGCTGGGGATGGCGGTGGCGCAGGTGGCAGCCTCGTCGCTCGACTGGCTGGTGGCGGCGGGGGTGATGTACGCGCTGCTCCCCGAGAGCGCGCCGTCGTACGCCGCCTTCTTCGGCGTGTACGTGGCCGCGCAGTCGCTGGGACACGCCAGCAACGTTCCGGGCGGGCTGGGGGTGCTGGAATCGGTCATCCTCTTCTTCTTGAGCCCGCAGGTCCCCGCGCCGCAGGTGCTGGGCGCGCTGCTGGCGTGGCGCGCCGTGTACTACCTGCTGCCGCTGGGGCTGGCGGTGGTCACGCTGGCCGTGCACGAGCTGCGCACGCTGCGCCGCCGCGTGCGCGGCGTGCCCGAGCCGCTGGCGGGGCTGTACGCGGCGCTGGAGCCGCAGGTGCTGGCCGTCGCCGCGTTCGTCTCCGGCGTGGTCCTCCTCTTCAGCGCCGCCACGCCGCTGGTGCCGGAACGGTTTGCGGCGCTGAGCCTCTACCTGCCGGACGCGGTGATGGAGGCGTCGCACCTGCTGGGGGCGCTCTGCGGCCTGGGCCTGCTGCTGGTCGCGCGCGGGCTGCAGATGCGTCTTTCCGCGTCGTGGCGCGTGGCGGTGGCGCTGCTCGCGGCGGGGATCGCGGCATCGCTGCTGAAGGGGGTCGATTGGGAGGAGGCGCTGATCCTGGCCGCCACGCTGGGCGCGGTGCTGGCCAGCCGCGGCCGCTTCTACCGCGGCACGGCGTTGCTGGACGAGCCGTACACGCCGCGATGGCTGGCGGCGATCGCGCTGGCGCTGGCGGGCACGGTGTGGGTGGGCGTCTTCGCCTACAAGCACGTGGGCTACTCGGCGGCGCTGTGGCTGCGTTTCGGGGGGGATGCGGACGCCGCGCGCTTCCTCCGCGCCTGCGCCGTCGTAAGCGCCGCGCTGCTGGCCGCCTGGGCCGCCCGCCGGCTGCGCCCCCGCCGCGCCGAGCCCCGGCCGCCGCGCCCGGAAGAGCTGGCCGCCGCGCGCCGCATCGCCGCCGCCTCGCCGCACGCGGACGCGCAGCTCGCGCTGGTGGGCGACAAGGCGCTGATGTTCGGCCCGACGCGCGCGGCGTTCCTGGCGTACGCCGTCGCGGGCCCGAGCTGGGTGGCGATGGGCGACCCGGTGGGTGCGCCGGGCGAGGCGGGCGAGCTGGCCTGGCGCTTCCGCGAGGAGGCGGACCGGCACGGCGCCTGGCCCGTGTTCTACCAGGCGCGCGCCGAGTGCCTGCCGCTGTACCAGGAGATGGCGCTGGTGCTGCTGCAGCTCGGCGAGGAGGCCGTGGTGCGCCTGGACACTTTCTCCCCTGACGACGCGGGGCGCCGGGGCCTGCGCCGGGCGCGACAGGCCGCCGCGGACGCCGGCGCGGCGTTCGAGGTGGTGGACGCGGCCGCCGTCCCCGCGCTGCTCCCCGAGCTGAAGGCGGTGTCGGACGAGTGGTTGGCGCGGCGGCGGGGTGGCGCGGAGCGCGGGTTCGCGGCGGGACGATTCGATCCCGCGTACCTGGCCGGTTCTCCCGTCGCCGTGGTGCGGGTAGACGGGAAGATCGTCGCGTTCGCGAGCGTGTGGCTGGGCGCGGAGGGGACGGAGGCGGCGGTGGACCTGGTGCGCCTGTCGCGCGCCGCGCCGGCGCGGGTCCTCGACTTCCTGCTGGTGGAGACGATGCTGTGGGCCCGCGCGCGCGGCTTCGCGGCGTTCAGCCTGGGGATGGCGCCGCTGCCCGACGCGCAGGTGCACGCGCTGGGCGAGCGCTGGCAGCGGCTGGGCCCGCTGGCGTTTCGACTGGGCGAGCACTTTCGAAGCGGGGAACGGCTGCGGCGCTACCAGCAGCGGTTCGGCCCCGAGTGGCGCCTGCGCTACCTCGCCGTGCCCCCCGCCGCGCCCGTGCCGCGCGTGCTGGACGGCATCGCCGCGCTCATCTCGGGCGAGGCGGAGCCGGAGAGCTGAGCCTAACCACACGCGAGGCTCGTCTGCATCGACCGCCCGGCGGGGACCTGCGGAGGGCCCGGAAGCGCCCGGCACACGGAACGGGGGGCGGGTGTACTGGTCGACTCATGCCATCGAGCGCGGCAATGTCCCATTACGGCGGGGAAGATGGAAGACAGGAAGCTGATGCCGGACTCGTTCTACGAGGAGCGGCGGATCACGGTGCGGTGGCGGCGCAGCACGCTGCCGCCCGCGGGGATCTGGCTGGTGGACGGCCGCTACGAGGTGGCCATGTACGGCAGCCCGGCCGAGGAGACGCTGCGGGAGCGCGGCGGCATCCTGGTGGCCGGCGTGGTGTTCGACCACAACCACGGCGAGCGCCCCGTGACCGGCGACGTCACGCTCGACGTCTACCCCGCCGACGAGTTGCCGAAGCTCGGCAAGCAGCGCGCGATCGAGACGCTCGGCTGGGCCCCCGCGAGCAACTGAGCCGCTGGGTGCGAGACGGAAGGCGGCGCCACGGACGATTCGTAGCGCCGCCTTCGCGTCTGACCGCTGCGACCTCGGAGGATAACGTCCCGGAGGGGTGAAAGTCCGGGTGGCGTTAGTGGTTTGGTCGCGGGGGGAGGGCGGAATATGCGAGTGAACTCGCCGCTACAACGGCACACAGTCCGCCTTCGCGGACTTCAACGGCAGTCGATCCCGGAGGATGCCGACGCCGGAGTGGAGACAGTGTCGGATCGAGCCACGATGCCGCCGCCCCGGGGAGCCTCGCGCAGTTTGCGAGGCTTCTCGTAGTTGGGTAGTGACCCTGTAAAGCAGTGATTATCGTCTGCGGGTCAAGAACTCCGGCCAGTCCCAGATGTGATCCGTCAGCCCGATGGCCATGGCGGGGCTGCGTTTGCGGTACACACGGCCCTCCGGCAGATCCGTGGCGCGCTC
>DASQLJ010000777.1:0-14374 GCA_035630095.1 Longimicrobium sp. | reverse complement strand
GCCAGGGGAAGCGGCCCGCCGTACGGGCGGTGCTATGGAATTGCAGCGGGGCAGAAACTCGCTAAACTGCCCTCAAGGTGGGTTTTGCCCCACTCCAGGCCCTTGACACCGGCGCGTGCTCATAGAAGGGATTCGCGCCCGGAGGGCCGAGACGCCGGCGCGCCCACGTCGACGTCCAGGGGAACGACGGAGAACAGTGGCGCGCCGGCGGCTCGGCGCCGTTGGCAACGGCGGTATCGTTGCCTACGGCGCGCGAAGCCCGGCCCGGAGCGCAGCGGAGGGACACGCCCGCACCCCGCTCTTCCGTTTCGGGCCCCGGCACCGCTTTCTGGAGTCCGGGATCATACCAGATCCGCACGATCCGTTGCCGCACGAACATCGCCGATGGGTCACTTTCAGCAGTTCCGATTCAGCACGCGGGCTTCCGGTTCCGGCATCACGTGAGACGGCCGGTCGTCAGTTGCAGGCGGTTGCTCCCGTCTGCGGGTTCACGGTGCAGGCGGCGCCGCCCGTCGCTCCCGACGTGTTCGCGGCGGAGGGCGGAACCACCCGCATCACCCCCCAGATCCCGCCGTCGAAGCCGAACGAGGCCTGGTCGCGGAAGAGGTAGTCGCCCTGCACCTGGTAGAGCCCGCCCGCCCCGTGGCGCGGCACCACCTCGAAGTGCTCGCCGGGGCCGTGCCCGTCGCGCGCGCCCTTCCACTCGCTGACCGGGTTGCCGGCGATGATGCCGGAGCTCTTGCCGTACGGCTCCTGCTCCCACACGTGGCCGTGCAGCACGAACACGTGGTTGCGCGCGTGGCCGCCGGGCTCCACCACCCGCAGCCGCACCGAGTCGCCCGCGGGGGCCACGAAGATCGGGGTCTGCGCCGAATCGCCCTGCAGCACCTGCGACAGGTTCAGCGTGCGGGTGAAGCCGAGGCGCGCGTTGGGCGCGAAGCCCTTGCGGAACCACATCGGCTCGGTGCGGTAGTTCAGCCCCTTCTGCCCCGAGTCCTCCGGGTCTTCCGCCTCGGCCACGTTGGGGACGGCGCTCCCCGCGGCGAAGCCCTGCGTGACGATCCCCGAGCGGCCGGCGCACAGCTCCCGGTCGGCGCCGGGGAGGTCGCAGTTCTCCACCGGCAGGGTCACGGCGCTCCCGAAGCGCAGGTTCACGTCGTTCTGGAAGAGCAGCACCTGCTCGTGGAAGCCGAAGGCGCCGTTGCGCCGGAACACCGAGGCCGCGGCGCGGTTCGCGGGGTCCACCACCCACCAGGTCTTCCGGGGCTCCACCACCAGCGCGGCGATGGCGCCCTTGTTGGAGTGCTGGATGCGGTCGGGCGAGACCAGGTTGACCACGCCCAGCTCCATCGGCCGCGCCGTAAGCGTCGGGTTGCTGGGCGTGGTCCCCGACCGTCCCGCGTACCACTGGTACCAGCGCCACTCGCCCGGGGCCACCGTGGTGTTGCGGTTGAGCCCCACCTGCGAGGCGTCGGAGTACTGCACGTCGAAGGAGAGCAGCTGCGGGTGCAGCCCCACCCGCGACGAGGGGAGCACCTGGTTGGCGTTGAACCGGTCCACGATCATCGGCAGCGTGTTCCAGCCGTTGAGGTCGGGGAGCTCGGCGGGGAGCCGGTTGCGCAGCCGAACCAGCACGCAGTCGCCCGCGTTCACGCGCAGCACCAGGGGGTCGGGGTTGCGGCCCAGCTCGCCCGAGCGCAGGTCGGCGTCGTAGACGTACACCACGGCGGTGGGGTCGTGGAGCGGGCCGCCGCGCGTGGCGCGGGTGTTGTAGACCAGCCGGCCCCCCGGCAGCGCCGACGCCGCGATGGCCGCCACCTCGAAGTAGCGCACCGGCGCCACGCGCGGGCACACGCCCCAGAAGCCCACGTTGGCGCCGCTCTGCCGCTGGTAGGTGGGCGCGCCCGACGGCTCCTCGGCCTCGCTGCCCCCCGGCGGGGCCGCGAGGAACCCCGAGCCGGCCGGCGGGACCTCGTCCGTGGCCAGGTACTCCTTCCCCAGCACGGGATCGTACTCGAAGCTCTCCGCGTCCAGGCCGCCCACGGCCCGGTTTCCGTACCCGGCCCGCACGCTGTCGTCGGGCGTGGCGGTGCCGGCGTCGAACGCCGCCAGCAGCGAGGCGGGGATGCTGGGGCGCGCCGCGTCGAGCGCCGGCAGCCCCCCGGTCCAGCTCGCGGGAAGGTTCGGGTCGGGGAGCGAGTCGGCCACGACCGCCACCACGCTGTCGGGACGCGGCCTGCGCGCGGCCACGCTGTCGAGCCGGGCGGCCTCCAGGCTGGCCGAGCGCGAGCCGGTGGTCAGCGCGAGCAGCGTGTCCCCGCCCCGCTGCGGCGTGCGGTAGGCGCGGATGATCCCCCACTGGCCGTTCCACTGGTCGTCCACCGCGCTGCCGCCCCGGTACTGGAAGTCGGCCACGGTGTCGACGCGGTTGGTGAGCAGCGGGTTCACGTTGAACTCGAACCACTCGCTGATCCCCGCCATCTGGCTGGCGCGGAGCCCCGAGTTGTGCGACAGCCGCTCGAAGAACCAGCGCCCGCCGCTCATCCCCCAGTTGTGCCCCTCCTCGTGCGCGCCCACCAGCAGGCGGATCGACACGCGGTCGTTCTCGTAGATGCGCAGGAGCGGGGTGAAGGGGTCGCGCTGCCGCTCGCCCGGGCGCTGGCCGTAGGGGCCGTAGTCCGTCAGCCGCCCGTCGGCGCGCGGACGGTTGGCGTAGGCCAGCGACAGGTCGCCCGCGGCGCCGGCCGCCTGGGCGTTCGCGGCCGGGTCGCGCACCCGCAGCGCCAGCGGCTCGTTGCGGTAGTTGATCAGCATGGTGCCGGGGTCGTCCGCCGAGACGATCTCGGGGCACGGCGGCGCGTCGATCCCGTTGGGGCACACGCCGGGGGCCAGCGGCGGGCGCAGCAGGTACTGGATCCCCGGCTCGTCGCGGCCCGGCGGGTTGATGGGCGGCGTGCGCCCCGCGCTCCCGGCGAACCCCTCGGCGCCGTACGCCAGCGCGAAGTCGGCGATCTGGATGCCGAACTCGCGGTGGTTCTTCGGGCTGTTGGCGGAGTGGATGATGTCGGCGCGCCAGCTGGTGGGGCCGCCGTCGTCGCGGGTGCCCATCACGACGCCCGTCTCCGGGTCGCGCCAGGTGGTTTCCGCGGCTTCGGGAAGGAGCCCCGCGTACAGCCCCGTCTGCTGGTGCGTGCTGGGGCCGAAGTGGTCGTGCGTGAACACGGCGGGAAGCGCCGAGGTGTCGCCGCCGGCGCGCGGCACCGGGTCGACCCACCAGCGCTGGACGTTCTCCTGCGCGCCCAGCCCGGTGGCGTCGGTGAAGAACGGATGCTGGCGCGCCTTCGGGCAGACGCCGGTGGCGTCGCCGTCGCGCGGGTCGCCGTGCTCCAGGCCGGTGCACCCGTTCCGGCGGCGGATGGCGCGGATCACCTCCCGCACGGCGTCGGGGGCCAGGGCGCCGTCCTCGTAGTTGAAGCCGTTGGCCGCGCCGTCGCTCGAGGTGACGTCGAACTTCACCAGGTGGATGTGCTGGCCGATGATGTCGGTGGGCGTCCGCACCTGGAAGTCGTCCAGCGCGTACTCGGCCGGGATCAGGTTCACCAGGTGGTAGGTGATGCACGTGCCCGTGTGCGCGCGGAAGAAGAGCGGCTCGGGCGCCCGGGTGCCGCTGGCGAAGCCCGCCACGTCGCGCCACAGGGCGAACATGCGGTGCTGGCCGAAGCTCCACCCCGCCTTGTTGTACTGCGCGGTGACCTGGAAGCCGGCGGCCCTGTAGACCCGGTGCCCGGCCACCGGCGAGTCGTCGCCGGCGATGCCGCAGGGGTCGGCGAAGGGCGCGCCCGGCACGGGATCCAGGCCGTTGGTCTTGAAGTTCCCGGTCGCCGTCCAGTCGTCGGCCACCGGGCCCGGGTGGTTGAGCACCGAGTGGAAGCCCATCGCGGCGCGCTCGAGCACGGTGCCCGAGTCGGGAAGGAAGGTCACCGCGAGCGTGGAGTCGTGCTTGCTGAAGTCGCGCGTGTTGAGCGCCGGGAAGGTGGCGATCCCGCCCGTGACCACGTGGCGCGGGAGCCCGCCGTCGAAGGCCAGGTCCAGCGGCGGCTGCGGCGGGCGGTGCCCCGCCACGCCGGGGATGTAGAAGGGGAAGCCCGGCATGGCGGCCGTGGGCAGCGGGGCCACCACGTAGCCGGGGATCGGCACCACCGCGGGGATCGGCGTTCCCGCCGTGATCTCGCCGTCGGGAAGGCCGCGCGTGACCACGCGCCCGTTGTCCAGCACGGAGCCGCGCTCGAACACGTCGTGGTTGCGCCAGAGCCCCCACATCCCCTGCGCGAAGTGGGGGTAGAAGTGGCAGTGGAAGATGGCGTCGCCCGGCGTGTCGTTGCGGTTGCCGCCGCCGCCGTAGGCGATCTCGTAGGTGTAGCCCCCGCCCGGCCCGATCGCCTGGCTGTCCTTGTAGTTCGACATCGAGTCGTTGGGGGTGTTCAGCCACTGGTGCGCGTGCAGGTGGAAGATGTGGTGCTCCTTGGGCCCCGCGTGGAGGTTGCGGATCTTCACGCGGTCGTTCAGGTAGCTGTGGAACACGTTGGACGGGTCGTCGGGATACAGCACCTTCGCGTTGGGGTGGAGGCTCGACGCGCCGGGGTTGGCCGGGTCGAAGGCGGCGGCCGCCGGGTTGTTGAGCACCATGGCGGGGTCGCCCACGGCCCACGAGCTCAGGAAGAACTCCTCGAACTTGCAGTCGTTGCACTTCCCCATCGGCCCCAGCCCGAAGCGGTTGGCCAGGATCTCGGCGCCGATCCCCGCGCTGCCGTAGTTGATGGCGAAGGCGTCGCGCCCGCCGTGCAGGGTGTGCTTGAAGGTGACGCTGTCGAAGATCGCGTCGAACGCCTGCACCAGCCCCACCTCGTCGTGGAAGATCACCGTGTGCTCGCGGAAGGGGCGCAGCCGCTGCGGATACACCGGGACCGACGGCCGGGGATAGGCCGACGGGTTGAACGAGCCCCGGCCGGGCCCCGTGATGATGGCCGAGAGGTCGCTCCAGACGATGGTGTCGCCCTTGAGCATCGACAGGATGGGGCGGCCCTGCAGCGGATGGCCCGGCCCATACACTGCCGCGTAGTCGACCTGCGGGTAGTGCAGCGAGTCGGCGGCGGTGGGATCGGCCAGGCCCAGGTCGGCGCGGGTCACCTGGCTGCGGTAGTACTCGGCGCCGGGCGGCTCCACGTTCACCGCGCCGAACAGGCCCCGGCCGATCTGCCCGCCGTCGCCCTCGCCGCCGGTCATCTGCGCGGCGGAATGGAGGAGGTAGGTGCCCTCGCGCTCGGCGAAGAGGGTGTAGGTGCGCGACGCACCGGGGGCCACCAGGCTGGAGGCGTTCTGCTGCACCGCCGAGCCGTCGTCGGCGATGGAGGTCACGAGCTGCATCCCCACCACGTGGATCGACACGTGGCGGGTGCTGTCGGGCCGCGTGGCGCTGATGGTGGGCGAGAGCAGGTTGCGCAGGGTGATCTTCAGGCACTCGCCCGCGTTCACCCGCAGCACCAGGGGACGGGGCCGCCTGCCGTCGCGCATGCGGGCGTTGCCCGTGCTGCCGGGGCCGGTGCCGGCGCCGTTCACCACGTCTCCCTCCAGGGCGAACAGCAGCGCGTTGGGCTCGTGGGCGCCGAGCCGGTTGTACCAGACGATCTGCTCCAGCGCCGCCACTTTGGCGACCTTGGTGCGCGTGCACTGCGCGTGCAGCGGCGCCGCGCCGCCCAGGGCCAGCAGCAACGCCGCCGCGGCGGTGAGCGAGTAGCGCCTGTTCGACCGTTTCGTACTTTCGCGTCGCATGGGAACTCCCGCGGTGCGGAGGGTGGTTCCATCGGCCTCCGCGCGACGACGGCGACCGCAAGGGTGCCCACACTCAGGGCAACCCATGGGCCACCATTCACTTTTCACGACAAGTATTGGTATATACGAGAGATACGAACGAATTCGTCCCCGGGCTTCCGGCGCCGCGATGCACAGCTCCTGTGCACGTATCGAGGGCGAGGCACAGGTTCAGTGTTTTTCGCACACAGCGACGCCGATACTTCCCGGCATCATTTCTGGCTCCAGCCTGATTCTCTCACAGAGGTCACAGAGGTCACAGAGGTCACAGAGTTGTTCTCCGTGTCCTCTGTGTCCTCTGTGAGAAACCAGGCGAGCCTGGTTCCCGAACAAGGCTTGGTGATCGGGTATGATACGGATCCCACGAAACGCCGTTCCGCGAGCGGCGGTTGCGTGAGGGATTCGCGCCCGGAGGGCCGAGACGCCGGCGCGCCCACTCTGTCGTCGCCGAAGCGAGCGGGGCCATGGCGCGACGGCGGCTCGGCGCCGTTGGCAACGGCGGTATCGTTGCCTACGGCGCGCGAAGCCCGGCCCGGAGCGCAGCGGAGGGACACGCCCACATCCCGCTCTTCCGTCTCGGCCCCGGCACCGGCTTTTCGGACTCCGATGGCGAGCCGATCGTTTACGAGATGGCGGGACCGAGCTGGCGCAGCTTCTGGCGGAGGGTGTTGCGGTGGATGCCGAGGAGGCGGGCGGTGTCGCCCAGGTTGCCGCCGGCCAGGTCCAGCGCCAGCCGGATGTGGCGCCGCTCCAGCTCGCGCAGCGGGAGGAATCCCCCGTCGCCGTGGCCGTTGGGGGAGCCGGCCGCGCTCAGCACCTCGGGGGGGAGGTGGTCGGCGCGCAGCACCTCGCCCTCGGCCATCAGCACGGCGCGCTCCACCACGTTGCGCAGCTGGCGCACGTTCCCCGGCCAGGCGTAGGCGCGCAGCCGCTCGGCGGCCTCGGGGGCGAGCGCGCGCACCGGGCGCCCGTGCTCGGCGGCGAAGCCCTCCAGGAAGCGGCGCGCCAGCAGGTCCACGTCGTCGCCGCGCTCGCGCAGCGCGGGGAGGCGCACCACCACCACCGCCAGCCGGTAGTACAGGTCGTCGCGGAAGCGGCCGGCGGCGGCCTCGGCCTCGAGGTCGCGGTTGGTGGCGGCCACCACGCGCACGTCCACCCGCACGGGGGTGTCGCCGCCCACCCGCTCGATCTCGTGCTCCTGCAGCACGCGCAGGATCTTGGCCTGCATGGTGGGGCTCATGTCGCCCACCTCGTCCAGGAAGAGCGTGCCGCCGCTGGCCCGCTCGAAGCGCCCCAGCCGCCGCGTGGCCGCGCCGGTGAAGGCGCCGCGCTCGTGCCCGAACAGCTCGCTCTCCAGCAGCGTCTCGGGGATGGCGGCGCAGTTCACCGCCACGAACGGCCCCCGCGCGCGCCGGCTGTTCTCGTGGACGATGCGCGCCAAAAGCTCCTTGCCGGTGCCGCTCTCCCCCTGGATCAGCACGGTGGCGGTGCTGTCGGCCACCTGGTGCGCCACCTTGAGCGCGGCCAGGGCGCGCGGGCTGCGCCCCAGGAACGCGCTCTCGGCCGCCTCCAGCGCCGCGTACGCCGCCTGCGCGGAGCGCGCGCGCACCGGCGCGGCCGCCGCGGCGGCGCCGCTGCTCCGGAAGGAGATGATCGGTCGGGTGGGTTCCCGCATCGTCGCCGGTGTTGGGGATGGGCGGCCCCCGGGCCGCCGTGGCTCTAGCGTTCCTCGATCAGCGCCAGCGGGGCCAGGCGCCCGCCCGCCAGCACGGCCACCGCGCGGATCCGCGCCCGCGCCGCGGCACCCGGCCCCCTCGCCTCCACGCGCACCTCGGCGTGGCGCGGGGTGAAGGCGGCGCGGGGGAGCAGCTCGGCCATGCGGTCCTGCACCCGCCCGCGCGCCTGCGGCGGGAGCGCCGGCACCACCTCCCAGGCGGAGAGGAACGACGCGGCCCGGCGCCGGTCCACCACCGCCCGCGCCGCCTCCTCGCCGAAGCCGGGGAGCGTGCGCAGCACCGCGAGCGGCGCGGTGTTCAGGTTCACGCGCCCGTCGCCCGCCACGCTCAGGTACGGCGCCACCGCCACGTACGTCCGGGGGGGGATCCCCGGCACCGCGCGCAGCTCCTCCACCGCGCGGAAGGCGCCGGCGGGCGGGCGCACCGCCGTCTCCAGCGTGTCCTCGGGCGCCGCCAGCCAGCGCGGGCCGTGCGCCGCGCGCCAGCCGGCGACGGCGTAGGCGAAGCGGTACGCCTCGTCGGGGGCGAGGCCGCACGCCTCGGCCAGGGCGCGCAACTCGCCGGCGGCGGCGAGGTTGAGCTGGAGCTTGGCCCGGGCGTCCACCACCGTCACCCGCACCTTCACCCCGTGGTAGTCCAGCCGCAGCGGGCGCAGGAGCAGGGTGTCGGTCCCGGGCGGCGCCCCGGTGGCCGAGGCGGCGGCGAGCCGGGCGCGGAGCGCCTCCTCGGCGTGGGCCAGCCCGCCGCGCGCGGCCCAGCGGGCGCCGGTGGCGGCGCGGACGGCGGCGGCGCCGCGCAGGTCGCCGCGCGCCCCGGCGTGCAGCTCGGCGGCGAGGGCGGCGGCCAGCACCAGCGCCCAGAGCACCGCGATCAGCGCGAAGCCGCGCCGGTCCGTCCGCATCACCGCACCCCCATCGACGACCGCGGGCCGGGGCGGAGCGGCACCCGCACCGGAAGCCGCAGCAGGGCGGGAAAGCCGCCGGCGCGCGGGTCGGCCGCGTGCTCCTGCGCCGGCGCCACGCGCAGCTCCACCGCCTCGGGGAGGACCGAGTCCGACGCCCAGGCGTCGACCCAGACCGGGCGGTCGTTCACGGTGGTGCGGTAGCGGACGTCCAGCGCGCCGGCCGCCCGCGCGACCACCAGCGTCTCGGGCGGCTCCGCCCGCGGCCCACGTGCGGCGACCTCGGCCAGCAGCCCCGAGGGGCCGAAGGTGGAGCGCTCGATCCACAGGCGGATGCGGCGCGGGCCCGGCCGCAGCGCGCCGCCGTCCTCCACGGCGAAGGCGAGCTCGTCGCGCGGCACGCCGGCGGCGCCGCGGTCCGCCCCGGCGAAGGGACCGCCGCCGTCGAAGAGCGCCGCCGCGCGCAGCCACTCCTCCAGCGTCGCCCGCGCGCCCGCGCCGGGAAGCGCGGCGTCCCTCGCCCGCTGGGCCGCGGCGCGCGACGCCGCCATCGACCCCACCACGCCGTACGCCGCCGCCGCCACCGTCCCCGCGACCACGAGGGCGACGAGCACCTCCACCAGGGTGAAGCCGAGCCGGGAGCGAGGCGTCATCGTTCCGGGTCCGCAGGTGGGATCGGGAAAGACCCGGCGCGATGGGCCTTCGCCCAGCGTGAGCCCCTGCCGGCAGCGTGGCGTCATCGATCCGGGATCCGCAGGTCTGGTGTGGGAATATGCGAGTGAACTCGCGGCTACAACGGCACGCTGTCCGCCTTCGCGGACATCAACGGCAGATCGGTCGACATTCCAGAGCTCCGCGCGTTCGTAGTTCCTCATACCAGATTCGGAGATTGGCCGTGCATGCCACACCGACCTCTGACGTGTCATCCTGAGGGCGACGACTCGGCGCCGTAGCCACACCAGTGGCCGCAGCCCGAAGGATCTTAAAATCGACGGAGCGCTACCGCCAAGGTGTTGCGTCGACGTGCTATAGATCCTTCGGCCTGCAAGCCTTAGCGCGCGGACCCGGCGAGGCGTGGTCGGCCTCAGGATGACATCTGCTCCGGTTGCACGGACGATCCCGAGAACTGGTATCACTTCTCGCCTCCACGCTCATCGTCCCGCGAACTCGGGCAGCATCTCGGGGCGGTTGAACGTCGTCTCGAGCGAGTAGCTGCCGCCCGGTCCGTCTACGATCACGGCGGCGCGCACCAGGGCCGGCGACTGTGGCTCGCCGCGCATGAGGGCGCTCCAGCGCCACGCGGCGTACGGCGCCGGGAAACGGCCCGCGCGGGGCGACAGGTAGGCGGCCAGCGAGTCCGCCGGCAGCAGGGCGAGCTCTTCCATCCGCGCCTCGGCCAGGGCGACGGCCTCGCGCGCGGGGCCCACCTTCGCCTGGCCCTGGAGCGACTGGCGGGCGGCGGCCAGCAGGGGCACCAGCGCCAGGGCCACGATCAGCAGCGCCACCACGCACTCCACCAGGGTGAAGCCGGCGCGGTCAGCGAGCCGCGCGCGCGGCACCGCTCCAGGGGTCGACGATGATCTCAATCCGTCCTCCTTCGTCGGTCACCGCCATGCGGTCCGCCCGCGCGCGGCCGGCCGCGTCGAAGCTCGCCCGCGCCTCGCCGTCCCGTCCCCCGATCACCCGCCCGCCGGCCGGGAGCGGAAGGGAGCCCGCGCGCAGCGTGTCCCGTCCCCCGTCGTCCCCGTCCGCGATCACGGAGAATCCACCGTCCCCCGCGCGCACCTCGACGCCCACGGTGGTGCCGCGCGCCGCCGCGTCGGCCCGCGCGCGGGCGAGGACGTGCAGCAGGCTGTCGGCGGCGGCGCCGGCGCTGCGCTCCGCCGGCGGCCGCAGCGCGGGGACGGCGACGGCGGCGGCGATCGCCAGCATCGCCAGCACCACCAGCAGCTCGACCAGGGTGAATCCGCTCCGCACGCGTCCGGCAGCGGAGCGCGGGTCTTCCCCGCCCCATCCCTCGCCCTTCGTGGACGTGGCGGAGATGCGCGGCGGCTCCGCGCTCACCGCCGCTCCCGCGATCGTCCCGCATCCGACCCGCTCCCCGCCGACCCGCTCCCCGCCGACCCGCTCCCCGACGGAGCCGTGGACGACGTCGGCTGCGGCACCGCGGGCTGCGGCTCCGGGGCCGGTGCCGGTGCCGTCGGTTGCGCCGGCGATCCGGACGGTGCGACGACGGGCGGCCGCGCCGTCCCCGGGGCTCCCCGCGCGCGTCCCGGCACGCCGGCCGTGTCCTGCCGCTCCCGCCAGAAGAGGGGGATGGAGTCCGGCAGCGCGCGGTCGAGCCGCTCGGCGCGCTCGCGCACGCGGCGGGTGGCGTCGTCCACGTCCTCGTCGCTGTAGAGGACGTGGGGGACCAGGAAGAGGAAGAGCTCGGTGACCGTCTTGTTGCGGCTGCTGGAGCGGAACAGCCCGCCCAGCAGCGGGATGTCCTTCAGCAGGGGGATCCCGGAGTTGCTCGCGTTGCGCTGGTGGTCGATCAGCCCGCCGATGACCACCGTGTGGCCGTCGCGCACCAGCAGCCGCGTCTCCGCCTCGCGCGTGCTGATGATCGGCGCGCCGAACTGCGTCTCGGAGGTGGCGTTGCTCACCTCCTGCAGCACCGCCATGGTCACGTAGCCGTCGGGGTTCACCGTGGGGCGGATGGTGAGCTGCGTCCCCACGTCGCGGTACTGGATCACCTGGTCGCGCACCGCGTTGTCGGTGGGGAGCGAGCGGGAGATCTGGATGAAGGGGCGCTGGTCGCCCACCAGGATGCGCGCGGGCTCGTTGTTCTGCGCCAGGATCACCGGCCGCGAGAGGATGGTCACGTCGCCGCTGGCGGCCAGGGCGCGCACCACCACGTCCAGGTCCACCCCGCCCAGCCGCAGCACCCTGAGCGCCACGTCGCCCGTGCTTCCGCCCACCAGCTCGCCGCCCACCACCACGTCGGTGCCCGGGAGCCGCTGGTTGGGCACGCGGACGTCGATCCCCAGCCCGAACTGGCTGGTGCGCCGCACCTCGGCGATCAGCACCTCGATCAGCACCTGCAGCGGGCGCGTGTCGAGCTGCTCGATCGCCTGCCGCAGCGTCTCGTAGTCGGCCGGGGTGGCGCGGATCAGCAGCGCGTTGGTGCGCGCGTCGGCGAACACCTGCACCGGCCCCTGCAGCCCGGCCGAGAGCCCCGGCTGCGCGGCCCGCGGCGCGCGCGGCTGCCCGTTGGCGTCGAGCGACTGGCCGCGGAGCTGCTCGGTGAGCGACTGCGCGCGGTCGGGCCCGCCGTACACCCCGTCGCCGATGCCGAAGAGCGCGCCGATGCTGCGCGCCATGTCCTCGGCCGGCGCGTGGCGCAGGCGGTGGACGAACACGCGCACCGAGCCGTCCTGCGGCCCGGCGTACGCGGTGGCGGCGGGACGGGCCGCGGACGCGGGACCGCGCCCGGGGATGGGGGCGATGCGCAGCAGCCCGCCGCCCTCGTCGCGCAGCTCCAGGTCGTTCGCCTGCAGCAGGCTGGTGAGGTACACGCGCACCTGCGAGACGGGCACGGGGATGGGGGTGCGCAGGTTCACCGCCTTCTGCGGCAGGTCGCCGTAGATCACGTTGAGCCCCGCGGCCTCGGCCAGCGCGGCCACCGCCAGGCGCAGGTCGGTGTTCTGGAAGTCCACCTGCACGCCGCCAGGCGTGCGCTGCACCCCCGCCGCCGGCTGCTGCGCGGCCAGCGGAAACGCCGCCAGGAGCAGGGTGGAGACGAGGACCAGGGTCCGTCCCACGGCAGGTCTCACGATGACCTGTGCAAACCCAGGCAATGTCATCCTGAGGCCGACCACACCCCGTCGAGGCATCGCTAAACCCTGCAGGCCGAAGGATCTATGACATGCTGACGCGACACCCTGGCGGTAGCGCTCCGTCGATTTTAGATCCTTCGGGCTGCGGCCATCGATGTGGCCGCGGCGCCGAGTGGTCGCCCTCAGGATGACATCTCCGGGGTCGGTTTGGAATGCGCGGTCGATCACCCGATCCGGTATCATACCCGATTGCGGGGGGGCGTTCGGGAAACCCCGTGCGGAGCCGGTCGGATGCTCCGTTCGAGGGGCGGGCACGCCACGATGCGTGAGGGATGCGCGCCCGGAGGGCCGGGACGCCGCCGCGCCCGGGCGGACGCCGAGGGACCGGCTGGATGGCTGGCGCGGCGGTGGCCCGGCTGCGTTGGGCACGGTTGTATCGTGCCCTACGCAGCGCGCAGCCCGGCCCGGAGCGCAGCGGAGGGACACGCCCACGCCCCGCGGTTCGCCTTCGCGGACCTTCGCCCAGATAAGTCGTTTCACTCCGGACCTCCCGAGCGCAGGACGAGGGTGGTGTCGCTTCCGACGAGGGTGGCGCCGCCGGGCGTCACGCGCGCCAGGCGGAACTGGTCGATCTGCTGCCCCACCCGCACCACCTTCCCCTCGCCCGTGGGCCCGGAGAGCGCGGCCAGCCCGCCGCCGTCGCCCAGCACCACGGTGCCCAGCAGGCGGTAGGCATAGACGCGCGGCGCGGGGTCGAAGGCGGGCGCGCCGACCGGCGCGGACGGCGGCGCCGGGTCGCCGGGGAGGCGGTAGCGCCCCGGCGGCCGCCGGCGGTCGGCGCGGAAGGGGTCGCGCGCCACCGCGGCCAGCACCACCTGGTCGGAGGCGTCGTGGCGCGCCACGCGCACCTCGGGCATGGCGGCCACGGGGCGCGCGCGCGGCGCGGCCGGGAGCGGCCGCACCTGGCGCCACTCCGCCGCCGCCGCCCCCGCCAGCGCCGCCGAGACCGCCAGCGCGCCGAGCGCGGCGCGCGCGAAAAGGGTCCACCGCTCGAGCGCGCTCATCCCGCCGCCTCTGCGCTGTCGGCCGGCACGGGGCGGCCGGTGGCGAGGGTGTAGCCGGTGGCGGTGAAGGTGAAGCGGATCACCTCGCTCCCCCCGCCCGGCGCGACGAAGAAGGGGGTCGGCGAGTACGCGGCGCCGGCCGTGGCGGGGCCGTCCTGCGCCTCGATCTTCAGCTGGTCCACGCGCACCAGCTTGGGGCCCGTCTCCAGCAGCTGCAGGAAGCTCATCAGCCCCTCCAGGTCGGCCTCGCCGGTGACGGCCACGGGGAGCGCGGTGACGTCGCCGCCCGCGTCGTGCACCGGCGCCGGCTCCACGCGGGTGACGTTGGCGCCGCCCATCCGCGCCAGCCGGCGCACGTAGCCGGCGACCGCCGCCCCCGCCGCCGCGTCGTCGTCGCCCCCCATCAGCCGCGGGGCCTCGGCCAGCAGCCGGCGCGCGCCCTGGTCGAAGACGCGCGGGAAGCCCCGGGCCTGCGCCAGCAGCTCCAGCTCGCGCCCCAGCAGCCGGCGCGCCTCGTCCAGGCGCGCCCGGCGCGAGTGCAACGCGTCGAGCCAGGGCGACGCCACCAGCGTCCAGAGCAGCGCGGGGAGGAGGAGCGCGGCCCCCAGCAGCACCGCCCTGCGGTCGCGGGGGGAGAGCGAGCGGGGGGTCATCGCGGCCTCCCCGGGGTGGCGCGGAAGGCGGCCACGTCGAAGCGCTCGCCCGCGTCGCCCTGCTCCCAGCGGACGGGCGCGGCCAGCGAGACGCGCTCGAAGTGGCGGCTCGCCTCCAGCGCGGGCACCACCGCGCTCGCCGAGCGCGCCACCCCCGCCAGCCGCAGCCCCGCCGAGTCGCCCGCCAGCGTGCGCAGGTGCGCCGAGTCGGGGAGCGCGCGCGCGAGCGCCGCGATCTCCCCCGTCCACGCCGGCGACGCGGCCTCCAGCGCGGCCAGCGCCTGCAGCCGGGCCCGGACGTGCTCCACGGCGGCGCGGGCCTCCAGCGCGT
>DASQLJ010000776.1:0-4617 GCA_035630095.1 Longimicrobium sp. | reverse complement strand
CGGAGGATGCCACCCTCTCCCGGAACGGGAGAGGGTACGCGCCCTCAGGCGCGGGGAGAGGGCCCGCCGCCGAAGCGCACGGCGCCCGTCTTGCTGACCCTTGACAGCCTGATTACCTTAGTCCTGAGATGAATACACGAGACGACGACCAGGCCGGCGCGCCGCCGGTGCGCGACGAAGAGACGGCGCAGGCGCTGCGGACGTGGATCGCGCTGGCGCGGGCGCACAACGCCGTCGCCCAGCTCGCCACCGCCGACGTGGCGCGGCACGGCCTCACCACCGCCGAGTTCGGCGTGCTGGAGGTGCTGTACCACAAGGGGCCGATGCTGCTGAACGAGGTGCAGCGGCGCATCCTCGTCTCCAGTGGCGGCATCACCTACCTGGTGGACCGGCTGGAGAAGCGCGGGCTGGTCGAGCGGCGCGACTGCCCGGGCGACCGCCGCGCGCGCCTGGCCGCGCTCACGCCGGAGGGCGAGACGCTCGTCGCCACCATCTTCCCCGCGCACGCCACCACCATCCGTGACGCGCTGTCGGGGCTGAGCGCGGCGGAGAAGGAGGAGGCCGCGCGGCTGCTCCGGATCATCCAGAAGACCGGGTCCGTGGGCGAGTAGACGAGCTCAGCTTTGACCAACAATCTCACTGGTGAGATTTTGAAGGAGGATGACGATGGAACCGCTGACCACGACGGGGCTGCACCACGTGACCATGGTGTCGTCGAACGCGCAGCGCGCGGTGGATTTCTACCGCGACATCCTGGGGCTGGGGCTGGTGAAGCGCACCGTCAACTTCGACGATCCGGGCTCGTACCACCTGTACTTCGGCGACCCGGTGGGGAGCCCGGGAACGCTGCTCACCTTCTTCGAGTGGCCGCACGCCGAGCGCGGGCGCTGGGGGATCGGCGGCGTGCACCACGTGGCGATGGGCGTGGCGACGGAGGACGGGCTGCTCAAGTGGAAGCGCCGGCTGACCGACGCGGGCGTGCGCGTCTCCGGCCCGTACGACCGGCGCTGGTTCCACAGCATCTACTTCAGCGACCCCGACGGGCAGATCCTGGAGATCGCGACCAAGGGCCCCGGCTACACCCTCGACGAGCCCGCCGACGCGCTGGGGCAGACGGTGATCACCCCCGGCGCCGGGAACCTCGCCGGCCAGCGCGACGAGGACGCCATCCGGGCGCGCACCTGGCCCGAGCCGGTGCCGGCAATCACGCCCGACATGGCGCTGGACGGGCTGCACCACGTCAGCGCCATCACCAACGACGTGGCGCAGGCCGACGAGTTCCTGCAGGGCGCGCTGGGGCTGAGGCTGGTGAAGAAGACGGTGAACCAGGACGCGCCCGACATGCCGCACTGGTTCTGGGCCGCCTACGACGGGCAGACGGTGGCGCCGCACAGCGCCTTCACCCTCTTCGGCTTTCCGCAGAACGGGAAGTGGGCGCGGGGCGGGCTGGGGCAGACGCACCACGTGGCGTTCCGCGCCTCGAGCGACGAGCAGCAGCTCGCCTGGCGCGACCACCTGCTGAGCCTGGGCGCGCCGGTGAGCCCGGTGATGGACCGCGACTACTTCCGCAGCATCTACTTCAGCACCCCCGACGGGCTGCTGCTGGAGATCGCGACGGACGGCCCCGGCTTCATGGTCGACGAGCCGCGCGACAGCCTGGGCACGCAGCTTCGCCTCCCCGCGTGGCTGAGGGACAGGGAGGCGGAGATCGAGGCGGGGTTGATGCCGATCCGGTAGATCCCATGCGGGACGCGGCCATCGTCAACAGGTGCGCGAGTGCGTGGGAACGGGTGCGTTTTCCCGGATGAAGGAGATGCCGGGCCGTTCGACGCACTCGCGCACGCGCATCCGTTAACCGACTTTCAACACGAGATCATGATGACTGATTCCGACCCCCGCCCGCCGCTACACATCCTCGCCTTCGCCGGCAGCCTGCGCGCGGCGTCGTACAACCGGATGCTGCTGCGCGCCGCGCAGGAGCTTGCGCCGGAGGGGATGGAGATCGAGGTGTTCGACATCTCCGGCATCCCGCTGTTCAACGAAGACGTGGAGCAGGCCGGCGTCCCGCCCGCCGTCGCCGCCTTCCGCGACGCCATCGCGGCCGCCGACGCGCTGCTGATCGCCGTGCCCGAGTACAACCACGGCGTCCCCGGCGTGCTCAAGAACGCCATCGACTGGGCCAGCCGGCCGCCCCGGCGCTCGCCGCTGTCGGGAAAGCCCGCCGCGCTGCTCGGCGCCTCGCCCGGGCAGACGGGCACCGCGCGCTCGCAGACGCAGCTCCGCGCCTCGTTCGTCTTCACCAACACGCCGGTGCTGCCGCAGCCCGAGGTGCTGGTCTTCCGCGCGCACGAAAAGTTCGACGCCGAAGGACGGCTGACGGACGAACCCACCCGCGCCTTCATCGGCAAGCTGCTGGTCGCGCTCGCCGACTGGACGGTGCGCCTGGTGCGGTGAACTGCGTCGCTGGAGTGGACGACCTCTTCACCCCGGCAGTTCGACGCACTGGCGCACCTGTCGACCCACTCCGCGACCAGATAGACGCCGCCGCCACGCTTCGGCGCCGAACGGTCGCAAGTCCGTTCCGCCGTGAAACATCCGCGCGATCACGGTGCTTGACTCGCGCGGCCCCGACGCGTACCCTGTGCTCTGCCGGGCCGCTCCGCACGTTTACGCGGAGTCCCCTCCGCCGGCCGTACCTCGCGGCCGTGCTCTGCCGTTCATCATCCCCCCGTAGGAGCTCCCCGAACCATGAAGAAGTGGATGAAGCGCACCGGAATCGGCCTCGGGTCGATCGTGCTGGCGCTGATCCTGGGCCTGATCACCGTATATGCCGCCAGCGAGGTGCGCTTCCGCCGCGCCTACGACGAGGTGGCCGTTTCGCAGTTCCGCGCCTCGAACGACCCCGCCGCGGTGCAGCGCGGGCAGCACCTCGCGGTGGCCGTGGCCAAGTGCGTGGACTGCCACAACGGCGACCTGGGCGGCAAGGTCCTGTTCGATGCCGGCCCCGTGGGCGTGGTGGTGAGCCCCAACATCACCAGCGGCCGCGGCGGCGCGGCCGCGCGCTACAGCGACGGCCAGCTCGAGCGCGCCATCCGCCACGGCGTGAACGCCGAGGGCCGCGCGCTGGCCGTGATGCCGTCGAGCGCGTACAACGCCATGAGCCGCGAAGACATGGCCGACCTGCTGGCCTACCTGCGCAGCGTGCCCCCGGTGGACCGCGAGCTGCCCAGGACGCGGGTGCGCGCGCTGGGCCGGGTGCTGTACATGGCCGGCAAGCTGCCGCTCTACGAGGCCGAGATGATCGACCACGCGGTGCGCCCGCCCGCGGCCGTGCCGCCCGCGGTGACGGTGGACTACGGCGAGTACCTGGCCACCATCGGCGGGTGCAAGGGGTGCCACACGGCTACCCTGGCGGGCACCGCTGTGGGCCACGGCCCGGACGAGCCCGGCGCGGCCAACCTCACCCCCGCCGGCCCCTTCGGGAAGTGGACCGAGGAGGACTTCTTCAAGGCGATGCGCACCGGCATCCGCCCCGACGGCACCGCGATCAACGCCGCCATGCCCTGGGCGCTCACCGGCCGGATGACCGACGACGAGCTCCGGGCCGTGTACATGTACATCAAGACGGTTCCGCCCAGCCCCACGCCCAAGGCCTGAGCGGCCATCTTCCAGGCGGCCCGGGTCCCCCGTTCGGCGGGCCCGGGCCGTCTTCGTTTCCCCCACTGCTGGATCGGAGAAAGATGCGAGCTCCCGTGCGCGCCGTCCTGCTGTCCCTCGCCTGCGCCGCCGCGCTTCCGGCGGCCGCCGCGGCGCAGGCGATCAGCCCCGTGCTGGACGCGAAAGGCGGCTACGTCCTCGGCGCGCGGGTGAACGGACGCTGGCGCGACGGCCAATCCATCGCGCGGATGGTGCGCCCGGGCGCGCGCTACCGTGTCTTCGGCCCCGCCGCGGAGCTGGGCGCCTCGCGCGGCGGGCGGGCCGAGAACATCGGTGAGCCCTGCACGGAGACCTTCCGGGTGGAGCTGGCGCCCGAGCGGGAGGCGGGCGAGATCGCCGTGGCCGCCGCGTGGAACGTCATCCCCCGCCGTGTCATCCGGCTCAGCCAGGCCGCGGCGGAGGGGTACCGCGACCCGCTGCGGCAGATCCTGCGGCAGCACGGCATCGCCAACCCGGTGCCGCGGATCACCGGCGCCGTGCGCGTGGACCTGGACGGCGACGGCGCCGAGGAGGTGATCGTCTCGGCCCACCGGCAGACGGGGAACGGGAGCTTCACCGTGGGCGCGGGCGACTACTCGGTGCTGTTCGTGCGCCGGCTGGTGGCCGGCACGGTGCGGACGATCATGGTGGAGGAGGAGTACCATCCGCGCGCCAAGGGCGAGACCACCCCGAACGCCTTCACCATCGTCGGCGCGTACGACCTGGACGGCGACGGCGCCTCGGAGCTGGTGACCCGCGGCCGCTACTACGAGGGCGGCTGGACCACCATCTACCGCATCCGCAGCACCGCCGCGCAGAAGCTGGCGAGCGCCGGCTGCGGAGCCTGATCGCCGATTCCCGTCGTCCCGACAGGAACAACGGTCTCACACGGAGGCACGGAGGCACGGAGGCACGGAGGCA